>CANISA010000009.1 GCA_947470005.1 Legionellaceae bacterium
GCCATTCAATTAGCCCTGTTACCTGAGCTGATTGGACAAATGGTCGACCTCGATATGTTAAACGGCGATAACGACATGGATCAGATGAGCAATCATCGTGATCTCCAGGGTTTACGACGAGCCATCAACAGCTTGATACGGTCAAACTTGCTTACTCAAGACACGTTTCATGAAGTGCTTGCAGCAAATGATCCTGAAAGAGCGGCTAACGTCCACCTTGCCGCACGAGAGCCCATGTATAGAGAGCCCATGTCTGTCCGACGCGTAGCGCCCCGAATAGAGCTCAACGACGAGAGTCATAATCCACGTAGTGCACAAGCTTTAGCGAGAAGCGCAGAATCATCCATGGCGGGATTGACCCCCGCTGAGGAAGCACTGCTTGTGGACGTCAGGGCTAACTATCAACCTCGCCTGACTGCCTTAAGAAATACTGCCTTAAGAGTCGACGGGCGTGTCGACGGGCGTAATGATCCTGCTTTTCAGGAACTCTTAACCGCATTACGTGCACGTTATCAAGAAACCCCTGCTCACATTCAGGTGAGTGGACGAGAGGTAGTCTTACCTCTAAGCTGGGCTGATTTTGAAGCGTTGGGTCTTCATGGAGTTTCACACGACCGAGCGTTGACGGCTTACTATCAAAACAAAACACACACCGCGTGGCGCTATTTGAATGGCCCTAATCACTTTAGGCCCATGGGATCAAGTGCAGCGTTAGGTGATCATGAACCCCTGATTGGGTTGCTTTGGTTAGCAGCATCCGATGAAGCGATGGAACCAACCAATGGCTTCACATTAGACGGGCGGATTAGGCAGTTCATCGATGAACTAGCCCTGATGGGTCGTGCGCATAATTGGGATCACAGTCGCGACAATGGAAAGGGTGGCCGTGAAGAATACGACGATGGTCTAAGTGATAGCCCGAGTTGCCGGTGGGGCGTTCAATCGCGTATCTTCCAAGCCGTTCAAGGTCACCCTCTCTTTGGCTTGTCTCCAGAAGTTATTACTCAAGCCACAAATGAATACGTGAGGGAGCATTTTACCAGACGCATCCAAGCGCTAAATCCAGTAGCTCATACCGCTCTTCTAGCCGCTTGGGATGAACTGGCTGAGACAGGCTCGGTGAGCGGAGCTCATGCTGAAAGCATTGCCGCGCTCAATGTTACCCCTCACGAGCAAGACGCCTTTATAGAAGAGTTAGCTCAACGATATGGGGTTGGATTCTCGACTAACCCTGCGCTTAGTGCAGCGATTAGAACGAGTTTCTTAATCGAGGCTCCAGTATACAACTCGCATGTTGATCGATTTGCGGCCAGCACCGAATTGCCGCAACTCATCGAGCAAGCAAGAAAAGAGGGCCCGAGGAGGAGCGTAGAAATAGAAACGGTCAGGGCCCGCAATAGGTATGGCGTATTTAGCTCTTCGGTTGCAGGGGAACCCATTCATTCTTTTAATAGAAGCTTTTTGCCAAGCTTGTAGTTAATCAATCTCTTGCCTGGGCCGAAAGGTCCGGGCTTTTTTTTATTGATAATCTGTATATATTATTAACATTTTTGCTTACATGCGATCTTGATAAAACAATCGAACAACTGATTGATCAGAAAATGGGTTGCGTTTGAGACCTATCTGTTGATAATCTTCATGGCCTTTTCCCGCAATGAGAATCAAATCACCTGCCTCTGCCATGTTAAGCGCATGATGGATTGCCCCTTCGCGATCGGCGTTGATCACGACATTTGACCTCGAGGGTATCCCTTCAGCTATCTCCTGAATAATACGCATGGGATCTTCTGTGCGCGGGTTGTCGCTTGTTAAAATAATTTTGTCCGCATACCGGCTTGCAACCTCGCCCATCATCGGGCGTTTGGTCTTGTCCCTGTCGCCACCACAACCAAAAACAACAATCAATTCTCGCGGCTTTAGCTCCGCAACGGTCGACAATGCATTTTCCAGTGCGTCTGGCGTGTGCGCGTAATCAACAATCACGGAAGGCTTTGTTGACACAATTTCCATCCGTCCAGGGGAAGCTCGCAAGGTGGCCATCACCGACACGACCGCGAGCGGATCATAGCCCTCGGCGAGCAAGCTGCCCAAAACGGCCAAACTATTGTACACGTTAAACCGTCCAATGGTTTTTGTTTGCACATGAAACCAACCCCAGGGTGTGTCCACATCAAACACATTCCCGGCCATGCTCATCACCGCGTGTTCTGCGTGTATATCACAAGCACTATCCAAACCATACGTGAGTATTTTACACGTGGCGGGCACGCTGGTTTCCATCAGCGGGGCATACGCATCATCATGATTAATGATTGCATATTGAAGCGTCGGCATTGCAAACAACATCGCTTTTGCATCCGCATAGGCCTGCATTGTCTCATGGTAATCTAAATGCTCATGGCTTAAATTGGTGTAAATGGCTTGCGTAAAATCAACGCCCGCAACCCGGGCTTGGTGCAGCGCATGCGATGATACTTCCATGCAGAGGGCCTCGACCCCGTCCTGTTTTGCCTCATAAAAAAACCGCTGCAATGACAATGGATCAGGCGTTGTGTTGTTTGACGACTGCAGTGCGTCCACATGGCCTTGCCCCAACGTGCCCATGTAAGCCGCACGGTGCCCAAGCAACCCATGGGCTTCTGCCAGCTGATAGGCGATCGTTGTTTTACCATTTGTGCCGGTGACCCCGGTCACAGAAAAGGCTCGCGTGGGATAATCATAAAATCGACTCGCGATCAATCCTCGGATAAGCGCTAAATTCGGAACGGGAATACACGGAATGTTGTGCGTTAAAATAGCATCGCGCGGCCAATTTGACGGTTCATAAAGAATAGCTGATGCACCCGCACTTACCGCCTGTGGAATAAACAACCGTCCGTCGGCAAGGGAACCTGGGTATGCCAAAAATAAAGCCCCTGGTTTCATGTGTCGGCTGTCATGTTCTAGGCTGACTATCTCACAATCAACGCGACTCGTGACCCAAGGCTCCAGGAGCGTACGGAGGTTCATCATGCCCCACCCGTCGCTTGATCCGGTTGAACGTCAAGAATTCGCAAGGATGCACCCATTACTTTTGAAAAGAGCGGGGCGGCCACTTGGCCCGCATAATAAGCCGCTAAGGACGGCTCATTAATCACAACGGCGACCACCAGTCGTGGCTTCGAAACAGGTGCTATTCCCACAAAACTAGCAATGTAGCGTCGTTCGCTATAGCCTTTTTTTCCAGCGATCCGTGCGGTCCCGGTTTTACCCGCAACACGGTACCCCGACACTTTCGCAGGGATCCCCGTGCCTTCACTGACGACAAATTCCAACATGGCCAGGACCTGGTTAGCAATCACAGGATCCAACACTTGAACACCTTGTTCCTGGCCTTGATCATGCAACAAACGAATGGGAAATAGCCGCCCCTCATGGGCGAAGATAGCGTACATTTTTGCCAACTGTAGCGTTGTAACCGACATGCCGTACCCGAAACTTAGCGTTGCCAGGACAAACGGATTTGCATCTGCAAGGTTAACAATCGAACCATCACTTTCTCCTGGGTAACCGCTCTCGGTCCGCATCCCGACGCCACATCGCGTAAGCAACCCAATCAACTGCTCGGGTGGACTACTGAGCACCATTTTGCTCACGCCCACATTACTAGAGTGCTGCAACACACCGCGCACATCCAACACACCATAATTATGTATATCCCGAATCGTATGCCCGTGCACCACCATCCAACTGGGATTCGTATCAATAATAGTATCTGGTTTATATTGCCCACTCTCCAAGGCACTCGCAATGCTAAAGGGTTTCATCACGGAACCTGGTTCGAAGGTATCCGTGATGGCCTTGTTTCGATAACTGTCCAACGTATAACGAGCGCGCGCATTTGGATTAAACGAAGGTAAATTCGCAATCGCGAGCACTTCGCCACTTTCAACATCTAAAACCACCACTGAACCTGATTTTGCACCAAATTTCGTCAACGTTTCTTGTAATTCATGGTAAGCAAAAAATTGAATGCGCCGGTCGATACTCAACTGCAAGTCTTTTCCTGGTCGTGGCTCCTGCACGATGCCAAGATCATCAATCACGCGGCCCGTTCTATCTTTCAAAACACGCTGTTTGCCTGAAACGCCAACTAACCAATCTTGATAAGCCAGCTCGAGCCCTTCAATGCCATTGTCATCCAGATTGGTAAACCCCAATAATTGAGCCATGCTGTCTGCATCAGGGTAATATCGCTTAAATTCTTGTTGAAAATGCACCCCGGGGACGTGAAGGGCTTCAATTTTTTGAGCCAGCATCGGTGTCAATTGACGTTTCAGGTATACAAAACCTCGCTGATGGACGGCCTTGACGTGAGAAGAGAGTTCGTCTGCTGACAGTCCGAGTAGTTTGGCCAACACGCGTAACTGTTTTGGATTCGGTTGGAACAGTTTAGGGTTAACCCAAAGCGACTGAACAGGCGTACTCACCGCAACAGGGGAGCCTGTTCTATCTAAAATCATCCCACGAAAAGCAGGAATATCCACCACACGCAAACTACGTGCATTCCCCTGTCCTTGAAGGAAGGGTCGATCTAAAATCGTTAAAACAACCATGCGCCATATCAATGCCGCAAGGATGAGCAGAAAAAAAAAGGATACAGCAAAAAAACGAGCGCGATGATTTTCTTTTTTCATTGCGTGTGTAAAACAAACGCTTGTTTACTCACCGGTAACACCATGTGCAACTGATCCGTGGCCAATTGCTCAACCCGGGCAGGCGTTGCCAAGCTCGCTTGCTCAAGCAAGAGCTGCCCCCACTGCAATTGCAGTTGATGTGCCTCTGTTTCTGCAAACTGAAGCTGACTACACGTCACCCGATGTACATTGATCGTATAGACCACCGCCAGTGCGCTCAACAGCATTGAAATCACCAATGCCGTCTGGAAAAACAGGTGCTTAGACACCTGCATCTTCGCCAGGTGCCCTTGAAAAAAACACCGTTGATTGATCACTCTCGCTGCAGCATTCATGATATTTTTTCCCCTATTCTCAAGACAGCACTACGGGCCCGAACGTTTTGCTTCATTTCCTCATCACTGGGTTTAATCGCTTTGCCTATGCGCTTAAATTCCTTTTTTATCTCAGAGGCTTTGATTGGAACACCAGCAGGAAGCAACACACCGTCTTCCTTTCCTCGCATAAACTGTTTCACAATGCGATCCTCAAGAGAATGAAAACTAATCACGACCAGTCGTCCTCCTTGCGCCAACACGTCAACACCGTGCGTTAACCCTGCCGTCAAATCCGTTAATTCCCCATTCACATGGATTCGAATCGCTTGGAATACACGGGTTGCTGGGTGTTTATGTTTTTCCCATTTGGGATTGGCTTGCTTCACAATCTCCGCCAACAGAGCAGTCGTCTCAATCGGACCACGTTCTTCGCGTGCGTGCTCAATCGCACGAGCGATGCGTAACGCGAAGCGCTCCTCTCCGTATTCTTTAAAAATCTTCGTCATCTCCGTGACTGGCGCGCTGTTCACGAACACCGCCGCGCTAAACGCTTGATCAAGGTTCATGCGCATATCCAGTGGTCCTTCGTGCATGAAGCTAAATCCACGTAAAGGATTGTCCAATTGAGGAGAGGAAACGCCTAAATCCAACAAAATTCCATTGATTTTTCCACAAATATCCAGCTCACGCGCAATGGTGTGGAGCATGGCAAATGAGTCGTGTACAATGCTAAACCGTTTATCCTCACCAAACCGATGCGCGGCGTATTCAATCGCATCCGGATCTTTATCTATCGCGATAAGACGGCCTGATTCATTTAAGCATTGCAGAATAGCCTCGGCATGACCTCCACGCCCAAACGTGCCATCCACATATATTCCATCAGGTACAATCGCCAATCCTTCGATTGACTCTCGCAGCAAGACCGCTTGATGCTCAGCACCCATTTTAATGCCCCATCACAGAAAAAACGTTTTCATTTCATCCGGCAGACTATCCCCTGCCGATTCTTCATCCAACCACTGCTGGCGTCTCGTTTGCCAACAAGGTTCATCCCAAATTTCAAATTTATTGCCTTGTCCTATCATCACCACATGCTTATCAAGATGCGCATAATCGCGCAACAACGGTGGCAATAATACCCGACCATTCCCATCAAGCAACACATCTGTTGCATGACCAATCAATAAACGTTGGATTCGGCGCGCAGCTGCATTAAAACTAGGCAATCGCTGCAAATTATCTTCAATCACTTGCCATTGTTTCGCCGGATACAAGAGCAAACAAGCTTCTTCTGTATCAATAGTCACGACCACTTGCTCGCCCAAGGCGTCACGACAACGCGCAGGGACTGCAAGCCGACCTTTACTGTCGATGGTGATGGCATTGATTCCACGAAACATGTTGCCCTCAGTGTGGGATATTCTCCCACAATTTTCCACTTTCTTGTTATTTTAAACCACTTTTAAACACTATAGAAACACACCTTGAGTTCCGTCAAGTAAAAACCTCACGTTTCGTAAAAAAAGGAGAAGAACGAAGAAAAAATGGTTCTGTCGCAAAAGCTTTCTTGAACGACTGCAGCCGAACATTGATTGAGTTTTTGGACGCCGCACTGAGTAGGCTCAGCATGCTAGAGGACACGTGTTGAACCATGCCTGAAAATCATGTTTTCATGGCGATACTGACTTAGCAAGCACGTTGAGCCGCAAGCAGGGTGTTGTATAATAACATGCAGATTGTCATCGGCCCAACGCCGCCAGGGACGGGAGTTATCCACGCGACGTTGTTCTTTGCTGCATGAAAGTCTAACTCCCCTCGGATAGTGCCATTAGGTAGACGATGCATACCTACATCAACCAAAATTTGATTTTTGTTCAGCCATGTTGTATCGATAAGATCCCGCTTTCCTGTGGCCACAACAATGATGTCTGCCATGCGAATATGCCGCTCTAGTGCTACTGTTGCGCTATGGCACACGGTTACCGTCGCTTTTGCTAGCAATAACTCCAACGCCATAGGGCGCCCTACAACGTTGGATGCACCAACAACGACGGCGTATTTTCCTTGTAATTCGATTTGATAATAGTCCAGCAACTTAATGATACCATAGGGTGTGCAAGGTCGTAATGCTGGGTTTCCTTGTGCGAGTCGTCCTAGATTATACGGGTGAAATCCATCGACATCCTTGGTCGGGTGAATGTGCTCAATGACGGTTGCTGTATTAATATGCGTTGGCAGAGGAAGTTGAACGAGAATGCCGTTTACATCTTCAGCGTTATTGAGTGTGTCAATCAATGACAGTAGTTCGCTCTCAGTGGTCTGAACGGGTAAATTATAGGCGAATGAATTAAACCCAAGTTCCACGCAGGTTTTACGCTTGCTATTGACGTAAATACATGAAGCCGGATCGTCACCTAACAGGACAACAGCAAGACCGGGAGGTCTTAGACCATGTTTGAGACGTTTTTCCACGTTAAGTTGAATGTCTTTTTTAATTTCTGACGCGACGTGCCTGCCATCCAGGATAGATGCATGGATCATGTCGCCTGTCGTGTTATTCATCGGTTAATCGCCCTAAAGGAAAACGTATATGTACAATTAAACCACTGCCAATGGCAGGGGACTCGAGACGTATTGTTGCATGGTGAAGCGCGCAAATTTGTTGCACAATTGCAAGCCCAAGCCCACTGCCCGTGCTTTTGTTGCCGAGAATACGAAAAAATCGCTCAAATACGCGAGCATGGAGTTCCGTGGCGATCCCTGGGCCTTGGTCCTGGACTTCAAGGATAACCTCATCATCGTTTGGGTAAATGCGTACGAGCACAAGCCCATCATCTGGACTGTAACGGATCGCGTTATCCACTAAATTACGAAGTAAAATACCCAGTGCGGTAGCATTTCCACGAATCATGGGAGAGAGCCGTTCAGGTTGAAGTTCAATCTCAATACGTTTTTCTATGGCTGATGGCGCAAGCATAGCCAAGACATCACGCGCAATTCGAGTCAATTGAACCTTGTGCAGATCATCGGACTTGGATGTTTCAGGCACTAATTTACTCATCGTTAAAAGCTGCTGAACAATGTGAGTGCTGCGGTTAACACTTGTGATGAGTTTGTGGAGGGCAGCATTTTTTTCATTTTCATTACTCGTGTTCAATGCGACTTGAGCTTGTGTTTTAATCGCAGCTAAAGGGGTTCGAAGTTCGTGTGCCGCATCGGCAGCAAATCGTTTTTCACGATCAAATCCGTCTTGCAATCGAAAAAATAATTTATTCAACTCATCAATCAATGGCCTAATTTCTTGAGGGACCTCCTCAAGGCAAACCGGCTCCAAATGGCTGGGTGCTCGATTAGCCACTTCGATGGCAACGCGATCAAGGCTATCAAGTCCTCGACCAATGATGATCCAAATAAGCAAACCGGAAAGAGGGAAGGTGAGGAGCATGATGTACAGGTCATCCACGGCTATACGCCAACCCAGCTCATGGCTGGATTCCTCATGCGCATCCAAACTAATGATCTGAACGCCGGGAGGGGTTGAACGAGACAGTGCGGTGACAGCCATCAAGGTGTCAACATGTTCCTGAATATCTTGCTTATCGAGGTAATAGTTACCAATAACGGTTAAGGATGTGGTCATCGTAATGGCCAACAACACATTAATAAGTAAAAATTTTCGTATGGATTTTTTCAAAGAAAGGCCCGTTATTTCCTTCGTCCCGCGGTGTAGAGGCGGGATCTAATCATGGCATACCTACGTGTTGTTTTCATTTTTTTCTGCCATATATCCTACACCACGAATGGTGCGGATAAAATTCGCATTGAGTTTTTTTCGCAGGTTATGAATGTGCACCTCAAGCGCGTTACTATCCACATCTTCATCCCAACCATAGATGCTTTGCATCAGTTGGTCGCGAGAGAGGGCATGACCGTTGTTTTCGAGCAGCTTTTGAAGCAAGGCAAATTCCCGTCGAGGGACATTAATCAATTGCTCGTTCTGCATGACAGTATGTGCCGCTGGATCGAGCGTGATGTTTTGATATTGAATGACGGTGTCTGCTCGCCCCTGTGAACGCCTAATCAGTGCTCGCACGCGAGCACTGAGCTCATTCAGGTCAAAGGGCTTTATCATGTAATCATCAGCCCCCATATCAAGACCTTGCACCCGATTCTCAATGGACTCACGCGCGGTGAGAATAATCACGGGTGTTAAGTCGCCCGTTTGTCGAATAAGTTGCAGCAATCGAAGCCCGGACAGTTTGGGCAAACCTAAATCTAAAATAACCAGTTCAAATGATTCAGAACGAAGTGCTGTTCGAGCCGTTTCTCCATCCTTCAGCCAATCAACAATATAACCAAATTGAGTCAGCCCGGTTTTGATCGCATCGCCCAGCAGTTCGTCATCTTCAACCAGCAATAAACGCATGCTTGCTCCCTAAGGTCTCATCGATCACGAACGCGATGTTTTAGTTCCTTAACGGTGATGTGTTTTGTGAGGTAAATAGCCTGAATGAAAACAAAAAGCAGGGTAAGTCCCACACCACCAAATAACTTAAACGTCACCCAAAAATCGGTGTCATACGTGTAAGCCACGTAGAGGTTAATTCCACCCATAATAACAAAAAAAGCAGACCAGGCATAATTTAACCGATACCATATTTTTGTTGGCAAATCAATATTTCCTTCCATCATTTTTTGAATAAGGGGTTTTTTTCCTAGGAAAGATGAGCTGAGAAAGAGCAAGGATGAAAACCAATAAATCCCCGTGGGTTTCCATTTAATAAACCAAGGATTTTGGAAAATGAGGGTCGCACTGCCAAGCACTACAATTAACGTTAGGCTAATCAAATGCATTTTTTCATAACGTTGGTGTTTAAGTCGGTACAACACAACTTGCAGAACGGCAGCAACCATTGCAGCTGCCGTCGCATTGTATATCCCAAACCATTTATAACAGCCAAAAAAAACAAGAATAGGGAAGAAATCAAATAATAGCTTCATTGAATTCGCTTTCGGATGATTGAATTTAGGAACAGAGTATACCATAAGTAATTAAAGATACGTTCACACCGCTTGTTTACCTCCCATGGGTTAATGGGGTTGATTAAAGACATAAACCACAGGACCTGTTAGAATGATGGGCTCTTCGACTGAGCTTATCGTTTCCTATGTGGACGTTTCTATATCAATTAGCCTCTCCAAAAACATTTTATCAGCGCACTGAGCGGTGGATCCCGTGGCTTTTGGCGGCGGCTTTCTTCGCTTTTTCGGTGGGTGCTGTTTGGGGATTAATTTTTGCGCCGCCTGATTATCAACAAGGTGACGCGTTTCGAATCATCTACGTGCATGTCCCTTGTGCTTTTTTATCCATGGCGTTGTATGGGGCGATGGGTTTTTTGAGTCTGTTGTTGTTGGTTTGGCGAATCAAACTGGCTGGAATGATGATCGCGTTGTTTGCCGAAGTGGGTGCTGCGATGACGTTGATGGCCCTGGTAACCGGAAGTATTTGGGGAAAGCCCATGTGGGGGACGTGGTGGATTTGGGACGCGCGTCTAACGTCTGAATTGATTTTGTTGCTTCTTTATTTGGCTATTTTAGCCACCCATCATGCGTATCAAAACAAAGACCAAGGCGATAAGCTCATTGCCATGCTCACCTTGGTTGGTTTGATCGATCTGCCGATTATTCATTATTCGGTGTCGTGGTGGAATACCTTACACCAAGGCGCTACGTTTTCACTTTTTGCAAAGCCCCATCTGGATGGAAGCATGTTGCCGCCGTTATTTTTTATGTTGGTAGGCTTTGGATTATATTGCACGGGCCTTATTTTGCTGCGCGCGCGCGATGCGCTGTTGTGGCGTGAGCGTCGGCAACGGTGGGTGCAGGCGCTGCTGGAGAAAGGGGCACAGGTATGAATCACGTGATGGTCTGGTTTTCTATGGGGGGCTATGGGCCTTATGTGTGGTCGACCTATGGTTTGGTCTTCGCCGTCTTAGGTTTGAGTCTTTTCCGAGCGAGAAGTTTGCGTCTTCGAACCAGGCGTTTATTGCAACACTGGTTTAATCGAGTGTCCTGATGCATCCTGTCCGTCGTCGAAAAATGCTGGTGGTGGTCCTTTCAGTCCTGGTGCTTGGGTTAGTCGCGGGGCTTGTGTTGTACGCGTTACGTCAAAACATCAGTTTATTTTATACCCCAACGGAGCTTGCCGCGGGCCTCGCTCCGCGCGATCACCCCATTCGCCTGGGGGGGATGGTGGTTGAGGGAAGCATTGTGAGAGAAAGCAATTTGACTGTTCGATTTCAGATTACTGATTACCATGACACCATTGCTGTTATTTACCAAGGTATTTTGCCCGATCTTTTTCGGGAAGGAAAAGGGATTGTGGCTCAAGGTGTTTGGTTGGGTCAGCAGCAGTTCCAAGCGAGCAGTGTGTTGGCGAAGCACGATGAAAATTACATGCCGCCAGAGGTGAAGGATGCGCTAGCTAAACAGGGCTCACGAGGGAGTATTTAAACGCATGATTGCTGAGATAGGCCTCTTTTTATTAATTCTCGCGCTGCTTTTTTCAACCTTGTTGATGGTCATCCCAACCCTTGGTTTAGTGCGCGGTAAATCAGATTGGCAAGCAGCGGCTACGGTTTATGTCTGTGGGCAATTTGTTTGTGTCGCACTGGCCTATCTGTGTTTAACGGCATGTTTTTTGCGTGATGATTTTACAGTGACCTACGTTTTGCTGAATTCGAGTGTCGCTTTGCCTTGGCTCTATAAATTATGCGCAGTATGGGGGGGGCATGAGGGCTCCATGTTGTTGTGGGTGGCGGTATTAAGCACCTGGATGCTTGCCGTGTGTTTTTTAAGTAACACCCTCGATGAAGGTCTTCGCGTGCGTGTTCTCGTGGTCCTGGGCGCGCTTAGTATTGGGTTTCTTTTGTTTTTACTGGCGACCTCTAATCCGTTTTCACGGCAATTTGAGCTGCTTCATAGCACGGGGCGTGATCTCAATCCCCTGTTGCAAGATCCAGGCTTTTTATTCCACCCTCCTATGCTCTATATGGGGTATGTTGGGTTTTCAGTGGCGTTTGCGTTTGCACTTGCGGCCTTGTGGATGGGTCGACTCGAATCGGCTTGGGCTAAATGGACGCGCCCGTGGACGTTGGCTGCGTGGTGCTGTTTAACCGCAGGAATCACCTTGGGTAGTTGGTGGGCTTACCGTGAACTTGGTTGGGGTGGGTGGTGGTTTTGGGATCCGGTTGAAAACGCATCGTTCATGCCATGGCTCTTAGGCACAGCCTTGCTGCATTCGCTCGCCGTGAATGAAAAACGTCAGCAACTGAATGCATGGACGTTACTGTTGGCGATTGGCACCTTTTCATTAAGTTTAATTGGTACTTTTTTGGTGCGCTCAGGCGTCTTGGTTTCAGTTCATGCCTTCGCGGTTGACCCCGCGCGCGGTTTGTATATTTTAATTTTTTTGTTGGTGCTGATTGGCGGCTCCCTTCTCGTGTTTGCACTGCGTGCTCACGCGTTGTCCACGACGAGCAAGCTTCCTCCCGTGTCGAGAGAAGGGGCCCTGCTATTAAATAACGTGTTTCTATCGGTGACCATGCTGACAGTCCTTCTGGGAACGGTGTATCCGTTGTTGGTTGATGGATTGGGGTTAGGCAAATTATCTGTTGGTGCGCCTTATTTTAACGCAGTGTTTGTGCCGTTGATGATTCCCTTATTGCTGTTGATGGGGATAGGTCTTCATGTGCGTTGGCAACGCGATAATTTAAAATCCGTGCTGATGCGGTTGCGGGGAGCAATGGGACTTAGCCTTCTGCTGCCCTGCCTCCTGTTGGGATGGACGAAAACGTCGTTTAACCTGTCCGTTTTTTTTGGGCTGGTGTTGGCTTTTTGGATCATCCTTAGTACAGGTCAAGCGTGTATTCAGCGATTAAAACAACGCGGTATTCGCGGATTTGGACAAGCTTATTTAGGGATGTTGGTGGCCCACACGGGTGTTGCGTTGACGGTCATCGGCATTGCCGTATCCTCAGGTTTTGGGGTGCAGCAAGACGTTAAAATGATTCCCGGTGAACACCTGATGTTGGCTGGTTATCGCATTGAGTTTGTGAGTGAATCAAGCCTAACGGGCCCGAATTACCACGGCACCAAAGGGTGCTTTAAAATTAACTTAGGCGCGCAAGCGCACATTATTTTTCCGGAAAAGCGAGTGTATGATATTGGACAAATGGCAATGACGGATTCAGCCATTGATGTCAATTTGTTTCGCGATCTCTATGTTGCCTTAGGTGAACCCTTAGGGGGAGGGGCTTGGTCGGTCCGATTGTACTATAAGCCATTCGTTCGCTGGATTTGGGGCGGAGGATTTTTTATGGTCCTCGGTGGATTATTGGCGTTGACGGACCGACGTTACGGGGCGCGCTCCTGTCAACGTGGGCAGGGAGCTTCTGCATGAGTGGGCTTTCTTGGCGTTTGATTCCGTTTGTGCTGTTTATTTTATTAGGCGCTTTTTTTTGGCGTGGACTCTCTCTCGACCCACAAAAGTTACCGTCCATGCAACTCGGTCAATCGCTACCAGCGTTTAAGTTACCCACCTTGGAGGGAGCACCCCCGTTTTTATCAGCACGTGATATGAAAGGTCATGTAGCCATACTTAACGTGTGGGCCAGTTGGTGTGCGACGTGTGCAGAAGAACAACTTTTTTTATTAACATTAGCACACGAAGGCGTGGCTATTTATGGCTTAAATTATAAAGATGCCCCCGCGGATGCCAAGCAATGGCTGTCACAATGGGGTAATCCCTACGTGCTGACAGGAAGCGATCGCAATGGGCACGTAGCAATCGATTTAGGTGTTTATGGTGCACCAGAAACATTTTTGGTGGATGAGGAAGGGATCATTCGTTATCGACACGTAGGCGCACTCAACGCAACGGTTTGGCGAGACGTATTTGTTCCCAAAATACAAGCACTGGAGCATGCATGATAAGAGGCTTTTTCGGATTTTTCTTTCTTCTATGCCTGTCGCTACATCCTGCACTAGCCACGGATTTATATCCTTTTGATAGCCCTAAACAAAGCGCACAATTTCATCATTTACTTCGCGATCTACGCTGCCTTGTGTGTCAAAATCAAGATTTGGTGGACTCAAATGCGGGCCTTGCGAACGATCTGCGCGAAGAAGTCTATACCCTCATTCAGGACGGAAAAAGCGATGATGACATCATCCATTACTTGACGGCACGTTACGGCGATTTTATTTTATTTAAACCTCCCGTTAAAGGCATTACGGCGCTTCTTTGGTGTGGGCCGGTGTTCTTTTTATTGATTGGACTTCTTATTTTTAAGCGAACAA
>CANISA010000010.1 GCA_947470005.1 Legionellaceae bacterium
AGAACAACCACATCAACATACCTAAGACGGTCAGCTAAATAGCCAGCACGACCTGCCAATTTCTCTTGCTCTAATCGGTTAACCAGATCAACTACGTTGAAGAAACGCGCTTTACGACCACCTCTAACGGCTTGACTAGCAATAGCCATACCTAAATGACTTTTTCCTGTTCCAGTGCCCCCAACAAGAACAATATTTCGTTTCTGCTCAATAAAATGACCTTCATATAAATCCCTTACTTGCTCCTCTTTAACCTCCGATTGAGTAAAATCAAACCCATCTAAATCACGAGACACAGGGAACTTAGCGCTCATCATTTGATAATTGATTGAGCGTGTTTTACGATCGGATATCTCCGAACGAGTGAGTTCGCTCAGCAACGATTCTTTCGTTAGTTGACTGAATCCTGCGCTTTCGCTTAATTCAATAAAAGCATCAGCCATTCCATGCAACTTCAGAGCACGTAAATCACCAATAAGGCTAGTGTATGCCATGTGTTACTCCTCGTAAGAGCTCATCATAACGGTTGCAATTGTGGAGTGGCTCTTGTTTTAGTTTCAAATAATCCGGCGTTACGATCGTAATGGGTGGCGGGGTAGGATGGAGGCGACCGAGCACATTAAGTATGTAATCGGCGCTGATGACTTGCTCCGTTAAAGCCAGCTCACAAGCCACATTAACCGCGTCTAAGCCGTGCTGTGAGATAGAGAGTAGAATGGCAACGCATTGTTTATCACCGCCCTTCTTTTTCATCAATGACTCACGAATTTTTTGCAGCCCGTGAGGCAAGACCCACTCATAAAAAGGTGCGCCATTGCGTAAGGCACCCGGTTTACGTTCAAGTAACGGAAGGTAATGCCATGGGCTAAACATCGTTTTATTACTTCCAAATTGACGCGCATGCTCACCAATGACTCGGTCTTTTACCGTGATAATAATTTTTCTCGCATAGGCCCTCAAGTTAACCGTGTGATGCGCATAACAACATTCCACGCTGTATCGGTTGCGATCAAAAGTAACCAAGCACGTAGAGCTCACCTTACAACAGCGTTGTAAGTAACCGTCGAATAGTGGTACCAATGGACGTAGTGCAGCACGTTCCTCTTGTTCGAAAACTTGCATGATTGTGCACTCTTTTTTTTCGGGGTGCGGGCGTTTACTCGCGAGTTCTAAACAGCGCGTCAGTAAGTAAGCATTGAGGCTTTCCAGGTCAACAAACTTTAATCTGGGCACAAACAGCCATTCACGCATATTCCCAACCTGATTTTCTACCTGACCTTTTTCCCATCCGGCTGCCGGCGTGCAAGCGGTTGGTTCAACTAAATAGTGGCTTAACATCTGAGTAAAACGTTGATTGAATTTACGCTCCTTACCAGTGAATACCGTATCGACTGCCGTTTTCATGTTGTCATAAATGCCTCGCAATGGAATACCATTAAAAAATGAAAAAGCTTCGGCATGCGCATCGAACAGCATATCTTGTGTTTCTCGCGGGTAAGCAATAATGAATGATAAGCGACTGTAACATAGGCGAAAATGAGCCACCTTTACTGTGTGCATTGCGCCACCCAGCTCAACAGTTTCTTGGCTCCAGTCAAATTGATAGGCTTCACCTGGAGCAAAATACAAGGGAACGAATGCAGCAGACACCTTGCCCGCCAGGAGTTGCCATTGTTTTACAAAACGCTGTACGCTGTCATAAGCCCCTGTATAGCCCGTGGCCTCAAGACGTTCATGCAGCCGACGAGCACTACAACGCTGGGCTTTCGGTAGTTTATGATCCTCTTCGAGCCAGACAGTAAGTTGTTTTTTATAATCCTCTAATTTGGGGGCTACTTGTACACTACGTTCATATTCCTTCGCTGTTTTATCCTCACGTAATGCCTTTCTGATGGTGTTCCTCGACAAACCAAGTTCCCTGGTGATCTGCTTGATCGATTCACCCTTGACGTGATACCGAATCCGAATCTTTGCGATAGTTTCCACTATTAACCCCCCTGTTCTCCGCTGAAGACCCAGCGGTTATGTTAGCACCTCAGAGGGGGGTCAATTTTGGACGCTGTTTTGCCCCCTAAAGGGGTCATTTTTGCATGCTGATTAACAGCTCACGGTAATCTGACGTTTGAGCAGTCGCTCGATCTGAGATCAAGAACCTTAAGCCTGATTAAGAACCCGAGTGAATGCAAAGCGTTCTTTAAAGCATCGAAAAATTATGGACTGCTTGCGGAGGGAAAATTGTCTGCGCAGATGATGCTGCTTGCGGGCTGGGCGGCGAAGATCGTGAGCTTCGGTCACTGGGGCGACGCCAGAATCAAGTATGCAACGGAAAAACTTGAGCAGATCGATCTGGTTGATGCGTTTTCAAAAATGAGTGCTGCCCGAAATGTTAATCCTGGGTGATTGGCTGAGGCACCCCTTGTTTAAATTGCCCGAAGGCAAGAATGCGGACAATTTGCTGGTTGGCGCTCAAATACAACACGCCACTCTTCTCGTTGATGGCTGGGAAGAGCAGTAATTGGTTGAGCTGCGTACTGAGTGCGTAGCTATCCATGCCCAGCGCGTAGAGGCGATTGTAGCTGTTAAATTGCTCCGGCCAATTTTTGTTACCTAATTGATGCGAAAAGACCCAGGGCATGTCACAGAAGATGATGCCGTTGAGATCGCGGTCTTTCATGGCATTTGCGCTGCCGCCATAGACGCTTGATGTGGCGTAAATGGGCACATCGCCGGCGTAATAGTAGTTGAGCAACGGCCTGATTTGACGTGCGGTTGAGGGGTAAGCCAACAAGAAGATAAAATCGAAGTCTTGGCGTCGTCGAGGGGTTGTTTCAATGGCGCGCCCCAGCAATTGTTTGACCTGTTTTTCGCGCGACTCACTCGCATCAATGTGTAAAAGCCCGCGCACGGCTTGATTCATATCCCCATGGGGCTGATAACGTAGTGCATCAACCACTTGTCCACCCAGCCCGCTCCATTGCTCAGTAAAGGCTTGGCTCACTTCATCACCCCATAGCCCTTCTGGGGCGATGATTAAAGCGCGCGCGAACCCATTTTTTCGAGCTTTGGCGGCAACTTGGCGGGCCTCCAGGGTTGGTGACAGGCCAAATTGATAGGCATTGGCTGTGAGGGGCGTGTGGACGTCGTTGAGCAGCAGCGTGGGGACGGGGTGTCCTACATTGGCGACGATGGCGGTGTCTGATTTGGTCAATGGCCCAACGACGTATTCAGCGCCGTCTATGATGGCTTGTTCATAGAGTCGAGCAACTGCTCCTAAATTGGTGTCGTAAAATCTAATTTTTATGAGTGATCGAGCCCCACTGGCTTCATAGGCCGCTAAAAAGCCCTCTTTAATGGCGGCGCCCGGACCGGCCAATACACCGGTGAGTGGCAGTAACAAGGCGATTTGTCGAGGAGGGGTGTATAATTGGTTGCGCATCTCATCCAGTGACGCGGGCAAGAGGGTGTTGCCTGGGTGATCAGGGTGTGCGCCTTGCCAAAGCTCCAGCTGGGTGAGCATGGTGTGTGGGTGATCATTATATTTGCGTGAAATACGGGCAAGCTGCATCCAGCCTTGTAAGAGGGAGCCATCGGGTGCTTCCAACGCCTCCGTGTCTAATTCTTCGATGGGGAGACTGGTTAGTGATAACCACAGGGCACGGCGATTATTTGATCGCGATGCATTATCGGGCAAGAGATGTTCTAATTTAATGCGCTCCGTGACTGATTCGGCAGGGTTTCCGAGTGACTGGTAGGCTTGTGCTAACAGATCGTGAAATTGAGCCTGGTAGTAGATAGGCAACTGATTAATATCATGAACGGTCGCCAGTTGAGCGAGGACGGAGCGGGGTTGTTCACGCAAAAGATCGATTTTGGCGAGCAATACCTTTTTTTCATCCATTGCCTCTCCTGATAAGGGAGACATTTGTGTTAAAATGATCCGGCCTTGTTGCCACTCGGCGTCTTGAATGAAGCGACCTGCAGCCATCAGTAGAAGGGCTTGTTGTTCCTCACCGATTTGTTTTTTAGCTAAAGCGAGGTATGCCGTGGCGGGCATGGTGTAGGGGCTGGTGAGTGGTTGATTTACGTGCAGACGGCTTTCTGTCACGGTGGTGCAGTTTGTCAAAAGACCAACACATGCCACGAGCGACAGGCGTATTAAACAATGAAGGCTTGACCACATGACTGCATACCTAAAAACAGAAGAACGCAACAGGATAAACCATGATGCCCTCAGCGACAAGTACTCCCGGCACGCTTTACGTGATAGCCACGCCCATAGGCAATCGCGATGACATTAGTTTTCGTGCGCTGCGCACCTTGCAATCGGTGGATTTTATTTTGGCAGAAGACACGAGGCATTCGTCACCTTTGCTCACTCTTTTAGGTGTAAAGAAGCCACTCCTGGCCCTGCATGCTCACAATGAAGCGACTCAAAGCGAGCCGCTGATTAAGCGGCTGCAAGCCGGTGAAACGTGCGCGTTGATCAGCGACGCGGGGACGCCGTTGATCAGTGATCCGGGTTACCCCTTGGTCAAGCTGGCTCGTGAAAAAGGGATCCCCGTGGTTCCCATCCCGGGAGCTTGTGCGTTGATCACGGCGTTATCAGCGGCTGGAGTGCCCTGTGAGGTGTTTACGTTTGCGGGTTTTTTGCCGACGAAACAGGCTGCTCGACGTCAAAAATTGGCTTTTTTTTCAACGCTGGATCACACGGTGGTTTTTTATGAATCCACCCATCGAATTGTTGCCTGTATTGAGGACATTGCGCATGTTTTTGGCGACGCATGTGAGCTTGTTCTTGCTAAAGAGCTAACGAAAACGTTTGAGCGCTTTGTGACGGGCACACCGCGGCAGCTGAATGCGTGGTTGTCCGAGGAGAGAGGCCATGAAAAAGGGGAGTTTGTGTTGATTCTTCCTGCGCGTGCCCTGCCGCCGGCAGAAACAAGTCCCGAACATTGCTTAGCCGTATTGCTCGCAGAATTGCCGTTGAAGCAGGCCGTTAAATTGGCTGCAGAACTCACGGGAATCAACAAAAACGAGCTTTATACGCTGGCATTGCACCAACAGAAGGAGAAGAATGGATGATGAATCGATGGGTTATGAGTATGCTGATTATGGCACTTAGTGTTGTTCAATCAACGACCAGGGCCGAAGCGCTGGGTCAGATGACAGTGCTTCACCCGATACTTGGACAACACGTGGTGACGTACGAGGCGGTGGATGGGTATGCCGTCGTCGAGGGAGATATTCTGTTAACGACACTGAAGCGGACGCCGAACGTCATGCAAGCTGCGGTGGTGAAGCTCGAGACTCGCCGTTGGCCTGAAGGTGTGGTGCCTTATGAGCTGGATGAGCGACTGCCTTCGTTTAATAAATTGGCCGTGTTGGCAGCCATCGATCGTTGGCAACGCAGCACCAACGTTGTTTTTGTAGAATTGACCTCGGCGAATCGTTATGCCTACCCGGATTATGTTGCTTTTGTGCCGGAGAGTGCCAGGCTCTGTGCCTCTTATGTTGGGCGAAAAGGCGGACGGCAAGTTATGCAATTATCACCACGGTGCGATACCATGATCGCAGCGCATGAAATAGGACACGTGCTTGGGTTGTGGCATGAACAATCACGCCTTGATAGGGATGCTTATGTTCGTATTTTGTGGGAGAACATCGAGGAGCGGTCTCAATATAATTTTGAGCAACATTTGACAGATGAGCTTGATCATGGCGATTATGATTATCAATCGGTGATGCATTATTCGGCGTATGCTTTTTCAAAAAATGGCGAACCAACGATTGTACCGCTTATCGCCGGGGCTGTGATTGGACAACGCAATGATCTCAGTCCACTCGATAAAGCCGCTGTAAATGCCATGTATCCAGGACCGATTCATTAAAATAGACCACATCAGGAGTTATTGTCATGCAAAATGAGACCACCTATCTAAATGCTTATCAGCCACCGGTGTTTGGCGTGAAAACCGTTTTTCTGGATGTTGATTTACATGACGACCATGCTTTAATTAAAAATCGCATGCAGTTGATCCGCCAACACCCAGGCGTTTTACGCTTGAATGGAGATGAATTGACGTTGGTTAGCATTCACGTGAATGATGAGCCCTTGAAAGACAGTGAATATCATCTTGATGGGGATGATTTAATCATCAAGACCCCGCCAGATGCATTTATATTGACCGTTGCGACCCGAATAAACCCACAAGACAACACGGCATTGTCCGGACTATACCGCTCCAAAGACTTGTTTTGCACGCAATGCGAAGCGGAAGGGTTCCGTCGCATCACGTTCTTTCCGGATAGACCCGACGTGCTGGCTATTTACACGACGCGCATCACGGCAGATAAGGCGCGCTACCCGGTGTTGCTTTCGAATGGAAATTGGATGGACGCAGGGGATGCTCCAGGCGGGCGGCATTGGGTCGAGTGGCATGACCCGTTTAAAAAGCCATCCTATCTCTTTGCGTTGGTTGCCGGAACGTTGGCGTGTGTGGCGGATCAATTCGTGACATGCTCGGGTCGCACGGTTGATTTACGTATTTATGTTGAGCCTGGGAATGAGGACAAATGCACGCATGCGATGAACTCGCTCAAAAAAGCGATGAGGTGGGATGAGGAGCAGTATGGCCGTGAGTATGATTTGGATCTGTTCATGATTGTGGCAGTCAGTGATTTCAACATGGGGGCGATGGAAAATAAAGGCCTCAATGTGTTTAATGCGAAGTACATTTTAGCGCGCCCAGACACCGCGACCGATCAAGATTATGCGGATATTGAAGGGGTGGTGGCGCATGAATATTTTCATAATTGGACGGGAAATCGCGTTACGTGTCGTGATTGGTTTCAGTTAAGTTTAAAAGAAGGCTTGACGGTTTTTCGTGACCAAGAGTTTTCACGTGATATGAATTCGCGAGATGTGAATCGGATTCAGGACGTTAAAACCTTGCGACAGGTTCAATACCCGGAAGATGCGGGTCGGATGGCACATCCCGTTAGGCCAGCGGCGTATCAAGAGATCAATAATTTTTACACCGCAACGATTTATAACAAAGGTGCCGAAGTGATTCGCATGCAGGAAACGTTGCTGGGGAAAGCAGGGTTTCGGCAGGGAATGGATCTTTATTTTGAACGTCATGATGGCCAAGCCGTGACCATTGATGACTTTGTTGCCGCCATGAGTGATGCGAACGCCATGGATTTGACGCAGTTTATGCGATGGTACAACCAAGCGGGGACGCCGTGTGTCACCTTGGTGAGCCAACAGTATCATGACGGGCGGTTAACCTTGTCATTTACGCAATCGTGCCCGCTCACGCCGGATGGTGAGGAGAAAAAGCCGTTTGTCATTCCGATTCGTCTCTCCTTGTTTAATGCGCAGGGTGCGCCTATGCCTGTGGCGACGCCGGTGCTGGTGCTGAACCAATCAACTCAATCGTTTGAGTTAGAGGGATTAGCCGAAAAACCGCTGGTGTCGTTGCTGCATGATTTTTCCGCACCCATTGTGCTGGAGCGCGAGGCGAGTCAAGACGAGTGGCTTGCCTTGCTTCGCTTTGAATCGAATGGATTTTTAAAGTGGGACGCCGCACAACGTCTGAGTCAGGGCGTGTTAACGGCGTGTTACCATGGCGCGCGCGATACATGGCAGGTTGATTCAGCGTTGTTGAATGCTTATCGAGACCTGTTGTGTGATGAAACATTGGATGATGCATTACGTGCAGAGTTACTGATGCCGCCCGGTTTTGAAGCGCTAGCCGGGGTATTACCCGAGGTGGATGTGGGGCATCTGGAAGACGTGCGTGATTTTTTCCGAGAGACGCTCGCGAAAGCGCTGTGGAGCGATGCACACACACTGTATAAGCGACTGTGGAAGGAAGAGGATCATGCCATGAACGGTCGCGCGTACGGCCGTCGTAGGCTGCGTCAGGTGTGTTTGTGGCTGATGATGAAATCGGGCCATGAGGACGCGTTAGGTTTATGTGAGCAGCAATTTGCCGTGGCACGCACCATGACGGATCAAATCGGAAGTTTTGCATTGCTCGTCAATGCGGCGAGCGAGTCGGTGCGCTCGTCGGCGATCGAACGTTTTTATCATCAATGGAAAGCGGACGACTTGGTGCTGGATAAATGGTTTGCTTTGCAGGCCATGAATGACGAGCCAGGTGCGCTCGCGCGGGTGAATACCCTGCTGACGCACCCGGCCTTTCATCTTAAAAATCCAAACAAAGTGCGGGCAGTCATTGGCGCATTTTGCCAAGGAAATCCACGGCATTTTCATGCGGCCGACGGAAGTGGTTATGCGTTTTTAGCAGACAAGTTGCTGGAGATGGATGGCATTAACCCGCAAGTGGCTGCGCGATTAGCCACGCCGTTTACGCGTTGGCAACGTGTGGATCAAGGCCGTCAGGCGTTGATTTTACAGCAATTGGAACGATTAGCGTTGGCGGATTTATCGCGCGATCTTCGTGAGTTGGTGAGCAAAAGTTTGGTGAAATAAGATGAGTCTGCCGCGTTTTGCCGTGATGGGAAACCCCATTGAGTATAGTTTATCACCGCAGATTCATCAGCAATTTGCACAACAAACAGGGCGCACGCTTGTTTACGAGCGGCTATTGATTGATGACGCTGCGTTTGAAGCGCAGGTTTTGGCTTTTTTTAAGGCGGGCGGGCGTGGCTTAAACATCACGCAGCCGTTTAAAGAACGCGCGTTTCAATTGAGCAAGGAACAGACCTCACGGTGCAAAGAGGCCAAATCAGCCAATACGCTGTGGATGAATGGCACGCGCTTATCGGCGGATAATACAGATGGCGCAGGTTTGCTGCGTGATTTGAAACAGCGTCTGACGTTAGCCGATGCGCGTGTCTTGTTGATTGGTGCAGGGGGAGCCGCGCGTGGTGTGCTGAGGCCGCTGTTGGCTGCAAAGGCCGAGGTGACGGTAACGAACCGCACATGTGAAAAAGCCGAGTGTTTGCGCCGAGAGCTCCATGGTGCCATTGACGTGGTTGCTTTTGATGCATCAATCGGTGGGTACGATCTCATCATCAATGCCACATCGGCACGTTTGAGTGATACGCCGGCTGATTTTCCCCTGATATGGCTCGAGGGAAGCCCCTTCTGCTACGATCTCGTCTATCATGCCTCGGGGGGCCTCACACCCTTTGTGACATGGGCGCGAACAGCGGGTTGTGTTGCACGAGATGGCTTCGGCATGCTGGTTGAACAAGCGGCAGAAGCGTTTTTTATCTGGCACGGGGTCAGGCCAGATACAACGGTCGAGGCACAATGTAGAACTTAATGACATGATAAAAAACAGATTACCTCCTGGCTAATCACCTATTATACATACAGGTTGCCTCTTAATGAGCCATTGAGCACTTTTACCAAACACTCTCGATCCCCATTAAATGCAAAGAGATATTAAATTTGGGCCGTCATGTAGATAGGCTAAACCAACCAAACCATTTCAGTTTTTGTACTATTAGTTTTAAATTCAAGCAAAAAAGGCTTGTACAGCGGCAGAATTAGAGAGCGTGTCATAATAGCCTAAATTAATTAACTCTTGGGTAAACTCGTTTTCAAACAACAAAAAGCTCAATAAATCGCCAGAGTGGTGTTGTGCGCCTAATAGATTAAGACACAAGCGAAGCAGGGTCGGCATGGTTTGGTATTTGTCTTGAGCCATTGCAGCCACATCGGTGCTGGGGCGCAGGTGGAGGGTTTCAATGGGTCGCCGAGGGGAGTGGCGCTTTTTCCAGATGGAGAGCAGGCGGGCAATGTCGTTCATGTGGTTCACGGTTTCAATGTCTCGGTCCAGGTTATCCAGAAAAAGACCATTGAGCATGTTTCCTAAAATATGAGCAAAACCAATCTCGGCATTTCGCCATTTTGCCAGGGGGGTCGCCGTAGGAAGCTGCCGTGTACCTAAAATTAATACTTTTTCGACATTGAAACGAAGCGCACCTCGTAATGGAGAAACCAAGCCAATGCTGCCATCTCCATAATGAAACCCGTCGATGCTGACGGTTGGAAAAAACAGAGGTAACGAGCTGGAGGCTAAAATGTGCTCGGCGGTCAGTGCGGCGCGCTGGCTTTCATGCCGTGGGTAATGCCAATCGTCGAAGTGAGGGGCATGGTGTTCATAGAATGAAATGGTTTGTTGGAGTTCGTAACAATTGGTGATCACTTCCACGGTTTCGAGGTAACCGCCCGCGATATTCGCTCGTATTTGATCAAAATTAATGTTGTCTTGAATGAATTGATGCAGGGGGTCTGTGTCTAATAAATGCCCCGACTTGCGTTGTTTGATGATAAAATGAATTAAATTTCGAGCGAGTGACTTGCTCAGTGCGTAATTGCTGGCATTGTAAATTTGCTGGCAATGAATGGTGCTCCATAATAATTCCAGTTTTTCAACGCTCGTTGCAAAATCATCCGCATGTTGGGCGAGGATGGCTGCGTTGATGCTGCCGACACTGACCCCACTGATCATCGTGAAGGGGCATGTTTTACATTGTAAAATATGGTGGATGGCTTTTAACACCCCGGCTTGGTAGGCGCCACGAGCACCACCACCGGCTAAATAAAGGGCTATTCGAGCCATACTGGATTACTGATTTTGATAGAAGAGCATACAGTGAAATATAGTGGACAGGGCTTGATTTTTCAAGCAAAAAGAAAAATAGAATAGGAGTCAGCGATGCTTGGCATGACAGATGCATTAGACGGTTTGGTTTCTCGCTTGCCGGAGTTGGAGTGGCGGCTGGGTGAAATTGGTCGTATTGCGTACACGCAGTTCCCTCAAGGGTTGTTTCATTGTGCACATCCAGGGGAATGGTTGACCGCATCCTGTTGTGTGGATGAAATTAAGCGTGATCTAGCTGCTTTGGGTCGACAAGGAAAGTCGCGTTCCGCACACTTTTTAGCCGAGCAAGTCAGTAAAAAAATTAACGTGTTGATTCACTTATGCCAAGCCTCTCGCCGCAAGGCAGCGCTCGAGCCTCGCGCCTCGTTTGGGGTGCACAGCATGAGTACGCGTCAGCAATGGTTAGGGGAATTACAAGGCGAAATAGCGCGTTTAACCGCCCAGCAAGCGGCGCTACGCACGGCGTTAGAAACAAACCCAACACGGCGCGCGCCAGAAGCTGTTCTCATGCTTCAGGGAGAGTTAGGGGAGGTTACGCGTCATTTGGTGACTGCGGAGGAGGCGTTTGCGGTCGCAAGTGGGGATCGAGGGAATAATTGTCGATAAGCCTCACGCCATCCAGATTAACGGCCGCGAACCGGCGGCCATCATGCTCGTCAATGTATTCAACATCGATCACCCTGGCCCGAAGAGCCTCAATGGCTTTTTCACAGGAGGGAGCCCGATGAAAAATGCTCGCAAATTGCTCCGCTTGCGCTCTCGTTTCCGGGGTGAGTTGACTGTTTCGTGAGCTGTAAGCAAGCCCACTGGCCTCTCGGATGGTCGGGCAGGCCTTGACCTCAATGTCCATGAGAAACGCGTGAACCATGTCGCGGATGAGTTGAAATTGCTCATAATCTTTTTCACCTAAATAGACGCGTTGCGGTTTGGCTAAGTGAAGCAATTTCATGACGACGGTCAATACGCCGGTAAAATGCCCTGGACGGTGCTGTCCTTCGAGCGGCCCCTTGTTCGTGGTTTCATGCACTTGGTAGCCGAAGCCATCCGGATAGATGGCTTCGGGGGTAGGAATCAAGCAATAACGAACGCCAGCGCGTTGCAGGTGCTCGAGATCGGCGTCTAATGTGCGTGGATAGTTAGTAAAATCATCAGGTTTGTTGAATTGTGTTTGATTCACGAACAAACTCACGAGGGTATCCGTGTTTTCTTGCTGACTGTGTTCCACTAAAGAGAGATGCGCAACATGCAAATTTCCCATGGTTGGGACGAAGCCCAGTGAGTTTTCCGGGGGGCGCTCGTCGCGTGCACGGCGCCATGCATCAAGATCATGAAAAATGTTCAAGAAAGGGCTCCTTAAAACGCGTGATCGAGGGTTGGAAAATGCGCGTCGTGCACCTGCTCGGCATAGGCGTTGACGGCATCCAGCAAGAGGCTTTTTCCTTGGGCAAACTGTTTCACAAACCGTGGGTTGATATCCGTATATAAGCCCAGCATGTCATGCCAAACAAGCACTTGCCCATCGGTTTCAACGCCGGCGCCAATGCCAATGGTGGGGATATTAATCGCGTCGGTGATGGTTTTCGCGACCGACTGAGGCACGCACTCGATGACTACCGCAAAGCAGCCGGCTTCTTCCAATGCGCGGGCCTGAGCCACTAGGTTGATGGCGTGGGCCTCGATTTTTCCTTGAACTCTGTACCCACCCAGCTGATGAACGGATTGAGGGGTTAACCCAATATGGCCCATCACCGGGATGCCAGAGCGAACTAAATGTCGAATCGTTTCGCATATATCCGGGTCGGCCCCCTCCAATTTGATGGCATGGGCACCGGCTTGCATCAATTGTTTTACGTTGAGAATGGTGTCGGCTAGGCTGACACGGTAAGCAAGAAAAGGGAGATCGCTGACTAAAAATTGTTCGTCTAATCCGCGAGCAACCGCGGCGGTATGCAGGACCATCATCTCCATCGTGGCCATGACGGTTGTTTTGTGCCCATGCACGACCATGGCTACGGAATCGCCCACCAAAACGCAGTTAATGGCAGATTCGGCGATGATTCGAGCCGAAGGGTAATCGTAACAGGTGAGCATGCTTATTTTTTTATGCTGGTCTTTGTTGCGTTTAAAATCATGAATTTTCATGCAATCCTCCCAGCATGGGAGTATGGATAATGGCGAAACAACGCGGGTGTAACAGGTACCTGTCTCATGGATCAAGTCCTCCAATTTAATGTATGTAAAAAAAGTCACCGCTCAAACAACAGGAGTCGATGCAAGTTGGATCATAATTCATGGGAATAAAAATGCAATGTTATTGCCCGATTATTCGCGGCAGGGCGTCGCTGAACGCACTGCCCTGCTCACCTCAACCCCCATTACGTTTATCACAGTAGGAAGTAGCATCAACACCATGATAAAAAAGTCTGAATTCGGGTTACACTAAAGAAAACCTTATTTATTATGGTGCGGCGACATGTTACAACGAAATCAATTAACCATCGCTGGAGAGCATGCGATGATGCTCCCCGGTGCGGTGGGCCCTTTGGAGGCTTGTCTCACGGTACCTGAGTCTGTTAACACGCATTATCTCGCACTGCTGGGGCATCCGCACTCGTTGCAGGGTGGGACGATGAATAATAAAGTCGTGACGACGCTGGTTCGGGTATTTAAAGAGCTCGGGATTGCCAGTTTGCGCTTTAATTTTCGTGGGGTGGGGGCGTCCGCAGGCGTGTATGATGCGGGTGTCGGTGAGAGTGAGGACATGCTGTGTCTCAGCGCGCAATGTGCCGCGGCGTTTCCGGACGCGACGCTGTGTTTTGCTGGATTTTCTTTTGGGTCGTATGTTGCTTACCGGGCTGCAGCTCAATATCCGCATGCATTATTAGTCACGGTTGCACCCTCGGTGCATCACTTTGATTACACCGAATGGCCAAGGAAGCCTGCGCCATGGCTTATTGTTCAGGGTGATTTGGATGAGGTGGTGCCTTCATCTGTTGTGCTTGATTTTGCGGTGAACGCGTCGTTGCCCGTGTTGGGCTTTCCAGAGGCGGGGCATTTCTTTCATGGGCAGTTGATTGCGTTGAAGGCTCGTTTAGTGGAGGCGATTCGCCCGGAGATAACATGACGCTCATGACGCATTATGATGCGGCTGTTGCAGCCGGTGATATCCGTGATTCTCCGTCTCAACGAGAGGTGGTTTTAGCCTTAGAGGTGGTTGAAGAGGCCCTGTTGGCCTCGCCGCGATCGTGGCTTTTTCCTTGGCGAAAAAAACAAGTGAAAGGGCTTTACATATACGGCCCTGTTGGGGTTGGTAAAACGTATGTGATGGATTTATTTTATCAACACGTGCACGAGTCGCGTAAAGCGCGGTTTCATTTTCATCATTTTATGCAACGGGTTGATGGGGAGTTGCGACGCCTGCAAGGGACGCGCGATCCGCTTCGTCAGATTGCGCAGTCACTGGCTAAATCAAACCGAGTGCTCTGTTTAGATGAGTTTTTAGTGCATGATGTCGCCGATGCAATGATCTTGGCTGAGCTGCTGCAGGGGTTGCTGGAGCGGGGGGTGGTGTTGATTGC
>CANISA010000011.1 GCA_947470005.1 Legionellaceae bacterium
ATGAAGCACTTTGATGGGGGCTTTAAACATTTCAACGAATTCAAGTAATCCTCGGTTTGCACGACATAAGCCACCGGAATAACTGTAGGCATCTGGATCATCTTGTGAGAACGCTTCAAGCTTTCGAATATCCACTTTACCAACCAGTGAAGAGATATCTTGGTTGTTTTCATCACCAGGCTCTGTTTTTGCTAAGGCAATCTGTTTTAAGCGCGAGGGCTTGACCTTCACAACCCGAAATTGGTTGATGTCACCGTTGTATTCGTGCAAACGCTTCACGGCCCATGGAGATAAGATAAAACGCAAGCACCGATCGGGGATCCCATAACGGTCAAATAAGAGAGTGGCATCTTCTTCACGGTCAAATAAAGACAGCGGAGAATCAAAGACAGGGGAGCCTTTGATGGCATAAAAAGGAATTTTTTGCATTAAGTCTTTAAGTTTTTCGGCCAGCGATGATTTACCGCCCCCGACTGGACCTAAGAGATAAAGGACTTGTTTGGTTTCTTCAAGACCTTGGGCGGCATGCTTCAAGAAGCCAACAATTTGTTCAATGGGCTCTTCCATGCCATAAAAATCTTTAAAAACGGCATGGCGCATCATCACTTTGTTGGAAAAAATGCGCGATAATATAGGGTCATGACGTGTATCGACCATCTCAGGCTCGCCAATCGCCATGAGCAGGCGTTGTGCGGGATTCGCGTAAGCGGAGGGATCAGTGCGGCAGAGCTCAAGATAATCATTTAAGCTCATTTCCTCTTCTTGGTTCTCCACAAATCGACGTGTATAGCCTTCTAAAAAGTCGTGCGTGTCCATTCCATGTTCTCCTTATGACATCCCTGATAACTCCAGTATATACTCCTCGAAAATGAAGTTGTAGTATTTTATGCGTTGCTCTTTTTATCCCCTGGGAGGGGATGCACTGGCTTCATCTGGTACATGTTCCTGTTTTTTGGGTGGCGAACCTGACTTCATGTAGTAACTGTAACCCTCTGCCACAAGATAGAGCGCCGTAACGATAATGGCGGCCTCCCAAGAAAGAGCAACAGCTCCCATGAAGATCAACGGACCGAATGTATTTTTTAACATCGTGCCCACGAAGTTATTCCACGCTTTTTGGACATCGTCTTTTGCCTGAACGATTGCTTTGGGGGCGCCTAAAAAGGTCATTTGGTGTTGGGTTAGTCGTTTTTCTTCATATTTGCCATAGGCGTCGGCAGAAAAATACAGAGCTATCCCGACCACGATGACAAAATAACTCACAAAAACGGCGGCTGGGAGCGTGAAGAATAGGGAGGAGGTATATCCACAGGCAAGCAAACTTGCTGCAACGATATTGGCGCTAAAGGCCGCGCGTACGGCTTGCATCTGGATTTCGAGTTTTGATAGCTGTTCATCTAGGCACCATACTGCGCGCTGTGCCGCCTTGAGCTCATGGGTAGATGCAGCAGTTGGCTCAGCGGCCAATAAGCGCTCTAACTTGGTTTGTGCTTCTCTTTTTTCACGGGTGTATTGCGTCCGCTTGGCGAAATAGTCTTGTTCTGCATCATGTAAGCGGTAGGCCAGCAAAGCCACATCAAACACCAGCCCACTGATCAGTAGGGTATTTGCAAGAGGTGCTGAAATTTTAAAAAAATCAGCGTAGTTTGTTAGCGCATTTAAGCTCGCCCAGACGACATCATTTAATAGGACCGCATGACGTTTTTTGAGTTCTTGATAAAAACGCAGGCTGGCTTCTGTCTCCTTCTCTCCATGGGTGGGAAAGAACGTATGTTTTAACAGTAACGTGGTGTTAATAGCCAAGCGTGCCGCAAAAAGGCCAACGCTTAAGACGCGAAAGACGGCTGATGGTGTATTAAGTCTAGCGGTTATCTCGTCTATATTGAGTGGGATCTGGAGAAAGCGACTGAGCATGGTTAGCCATTGCTTCTCTTGCAAGATAACGAGAAGTTGCTGTGTGGTCAGCCGAGAAAACGTGAAGGCGAGCCGGTTGATGTTCCCCCATCCAATCCAGTCTCGCATGGATGATAAATGCAGGGGGGTGGACAATAGGTTTTTAAGATCATCGCTTAATTGTGATTGTAACGATTTGATTGGTCCGGTTGGAAATTCACCTGTTTTATAGCACTGCTCAATCGTTTGAGCATGGGCTTGGTATTTATTATATTGTGCGGGGCTATTGTAATGGTCTTTGCTGTAGTACGTCGACAGCAGGGTGCAGCAGTAGTAGCAATACAACCAAAGATCTTCACGGTCCTTATCTTCACGTGATAAGACAGCCAGCAGCTGATTAAATTCTTGCTCAATGGATAGGCGATTTGTTATTAAAAAAGAGTATGCTTGCGTTGTGGCGCGTGCGTTAGCCGAAGCCAGTGCGACTGCACGGTCGCTTGTTTGAGGGCTCTCGGCAAAGAAACGTTGTTTGTCCATAACAACGGGATGATTGGCGGTTGATAGGGGTTGAAGCGAGCTCATGGTCTGCCTTGCTGTATAAAAATACAAAGAGTAAAAAATAACAACGTTACCATTAGTTGTGATTTAAAACAAGTCTTTGTGAATCTTTTAAGACTGTTTTTACAGGCGGATGATTGTTGATGGGGTGGTTTGGCGAGCGAGGACATTTCAATGGAGTAGATTAGTTGTTATGCTGATGGAAAACGAATAAAAAAGTGTGTTAAATCCTGGACAAGAGGAAATCATCGGTCCATACTGGGTTCTGATCCAATCAGATTGATCCGAATTAGTCGAGACCTTAAGGCCGTTTGATGCGATCGTAAATTGGACATTATGGTTAGAATAATAAAAATGGAGATGTCTATGCGGAATAAAATATTTGCATCACTGTTGCTGTCGGCGTGCGGCTCTTCAGCATTATATGCGGGTGAAATGGGCGCTGTTGATGGCGGAGTTAACCCAGCATATGTTCCTTTTATCTCTGGTGAGGCGTCTTATACTTGGCCGAAAATAGGTCAATTTAGTGCGGATATCAAGAGTCTGAGCAAGATTACGAGTGTTGCCGAGAGCAAAGGATGGGGTGGGCGCGTAGCGGTTGGGCTTTTACATGCGATGACTGAGCGTTTTTCATACAGCGGTGAAATGGGTTGGGGATATTATGGTAATACAACGATCACTCCACGCTTTCATACGACATCTGGCCTTCTGGTTTCTGCACCACGGCGGGCACTGTCTGTTGGGATTGATGAGTATGGGTTTGATCTGTTAGCCGGTATACTCTACACACAGCCTAAATATGACTTGTTTTTTAAAGCGGGCGCATTGCTGATGAACACGAACGCAAGGGTTTCGGTTGATTCTCACGAGATCTTGCGAAATAATCTTCGTGCAAACAATTTTGTCGAGGGAACTCAGATAAAAACAGAATCATATATGCCTGCGATGCTGCCTGAAATAAAACTGGGTGGTGCTTATCATTTGAATCAGCATTGGTCAGCGAATGTCGCATGGATGCATGCTTTTGGTGGCGATCTTAGTCTGTCATCATCGATGCTCAGTTTCTCTCCAACACAGATTGGCAATGTGACATGGAACATGCATCAGCCGTCGTTGAATACGGTGATGTTTGGTCTTGAGTACCGATTTGCTTAATCTAACGTAAGCCAGGTGTTTTTTTAAAAAAAGCAATACACGGGTGTATTGCTTTTTTTTTATGTTAAAGGTGTCGTCATGGTCGATCATGAGCTGGTCCGACGAAAAGAACAGTTAAAAGCGAAGGTGGCCCATGCTGCGTTGGCTTACTTGAGTGATTATTCCATTATTGGGGTAGGTTCTGGGTCAACGGTTAATTATTTTATTGACGCGTTGGCCCGCGTCAAACATCGGATTGATGGATGTGTCGCAAGCTCGTATGCGACAGCGTCGCGTTTGAAAAAAGCAGGGATCGCTGTGATTGATTTACCGGCAGCGGAGCCGTTGGGTCTTTATGTCGATGGCGCCGATGAAGTGACCCTCCGTCGTGACATGATCAAAGGTGGCGGCGGCGCACTGACCCGTGAAAAAATTATCGCCACAGCGTCACATGAGTTTATTTGTTTGGTGGATGAGTCAAAGCTTGTCTCGCATTTAGGACGATTTCCTGTGGCGGTTGAGGTTATCCCTCTGGCACGGAGTTTGGTTGGCCGTGAATTAGTGAAGCTGGGCGGCGACCCTGTGTACCGCGAGCATTACGTCACGGATAATGGAAACATCATTTTGGATGTTTTTAATTTAGACTTAGCTGATCCACTGGCGATGGAGAACGCGATCAACCTGATTACAGGCGTTGTCGAAAATGGCGTGTTTGCCAAACGATTGGCTGATCGGGTGCTGGTGGCACGCGAAGACGGCATCGTCGTGTTGTAATCAGTGCGCCGCATCCCAATCACGCCCTGTGCCAATGGATACAAGCAAGGGGACCGAGATACGCGCGGCGTGCTCCATGAGGTTTCGAACGCTCGTTTTGGCCGATTCAATGGCGTCCTCATGGACTTCAAACACTAATTCATCATGAACTTGCATGATCATACGAGTAGTCTGACCGGCGTTCGTGTCTTGCCAGGTAGCGACGGCGATCATTGCTTTTTTGATGATGTCCGCGGCGGTGCCTTGCATGGGGGCGTTGATGGCGGTACGTTCTGCTGCTTTTTGTCGAATTTTATTGTGTGAATTGATTTCAGGCACGTGGAGCCGTCGTCCAAAGAGTGTTTCAACATAGCCTTGCTCGCGAGCTTGCTGGCGTGTCCGCTCCATGTACGCTAATACCCCTGGATAGCGTTCAAAATAGCGGTCGATGTAGTGTTGTGCATCATGCCGTTCGATCCCTAATTGTTTGGCCAGACCAAACGCGGACATGCCATAAATAAGGCCGAAATTGACCGCTTTTGCGCGTCGGCGTTGCTCGAGCGTGACCGTTTGTAGGGGCACTGAAAAAATCTCACCGGCGGTTGCCGCATGAATATCCCACCCTTGGGCGAAGGCATGCTGTAGCTGAGGATCTTGTGAGAGGTGAGCCATGATTCGTAACTCAATTTGAGAGTAATCAGCGGTGAGTAGGAGGGATCCCTTTGGTGCGATAAAGGTTTTTCGAATGAGGCGACCTTCGTCTGTCCGAATGGGAATATTTTGCAAATTAGGCTCGCTCGAAGAAAGGCGTCCCGTGACGGTTATTGCTTGATTGTATGACGTGTGCACCCGGTGCGTTTGAGGATTAATGCGCTTGGGTAGTGCATCAATGTAGGTGGAAACCAACTTGCTTAGTGACCGGTATTCTAAAATAACGGCAGGTAGTCGGTACGTAAAACCGAGCTCCTGGAGCACAGACTCCCCTGTTGAAGGTTGTCCTTTGGGCGTGCGCGCTAAAATAGGTAGCAATTGCTCATGATATAAAATCTCAAGCAATTGCTTGGGTGAATTTAAGTTAAAAGGGCGTCCGGCTAAATGACAGGCTTCCTCTTCCAACGCACGGATCCGAATGTTGAGTCGTGCGCCTTGGATTTCAAGTTGAGCCGTATCAATGAGAACGCCATGGTGCTCCATATCCGCGAGGATGGAGACGAGCGGCATTTCAATGGCATGGAGGACGTGTTGTAAGGGTTCATCAAGTTTGGGATGGAGCGTTTCATGCAACGAGAGTATGCTAGCCGCTTGTTCTTTAATTTGTAGTGTTGAGTGGCCTAAATACGTGTCTGCTAATGTATTCAGGTCATGGCGTCTCGCGGTACTGTTTAATAGGTAAGACTCAAGCATCGTGTCACCCCAGAGTTCAGTTAAGGTGATTCCGTTGTTTTTGAGTATTGAATAATCGTGTTTTAAATTATGGCCTATTTTATGAATGCGTGGATTTTCCAAGATGGGCTTGAGCGCATTTAAAACAGCATGTGCTGATAAGGTTGGTTCGTCATTGGAGGAGACCAAGGGGATGTAGATGGGGTGAGTTGATTCAGTGGCTAGTGCAATGCCTGTGAGCGAGACCTGGTCGGTTGTTTCTACATGGAGGCAGAGCCGAGATGCGACGGAGAGTTGGGTGAGCGTGTGATTGAGCACAGCCTGGTCAATGATGATTGTGCATGTTTCTTGCGCCATGGCGATGGGATCAGGTGTTTGTGCGACTGGGATTGATTTTTCTTCATCGCCCCATTCTTTCAGCCAACCTTTGAATTCGAGTTCGCGGGCCAAGGCCACCAGGACGTCACGATTAGGTCGTCTAGGCGTTAAATCAGCCCAGGCGAGCGGTAGGGTGAGATCGGTTTTAATGGTGACTAATTGTTTAGACAGCCCGAGTTGGGGCAAGCTTGCACGTAACGATTCGCCGATTTTACCTGTAATTTCATCGGCGTGGGCAATGAGATTATCCAGGGTTTGATACTGGGCCAGCCATTTCGCTGCGGTTTTAGGTCCACACTTTGGTACCCCAGGAACATTGTCTGATGTGTCTCCCACGAGCGTGAGGTAATCAATGATTTGAAGGGGCGTCACGCCAAATTTGGTTAGAACGCCCGCCTCATCCAAGATGTGATTGGACATGGTGTTGATGAGCGTAACGTGCGGGTTGACCAACTGCGCCATGTCTTTGTCGCCGGTGGAAATAAGCACAGACGTGGGGATAAGACCTGCCATATGTGCAAGCGTGCCAATGACGTCGTCAGCTTCAACCCCATCCATGATGATGAGTGGGATACCCATGGCGGTTAAAACGTCGATTAATGGCTGAAATTGAGAGCTCAGGTCAGGCGGGGTCGGCGGCCGATGCGCTTTGTAGGCGGGATACAATTCATCGCGAAAGGTTTTGCCTTTCGCATCAAAGATCACAGTCAACTGCGTTGGCGCGTAGTCTTTAATCAATCGTTTAATCATGTTGACAACCCCGTAGACGGCGCCCGTGGGTTGTCCTTTGCTATTGGTTAGGGGTGGCAGGGCGTGAAACGCGCGAAAGAAATACGACGAGCCGTCAACGAGAATCAAGGGGCAGGTCATGGCTCACTCTGCCTTATCGACGCAGTCAAGACGTTCTGCGAGCAGGGCTACTTTTTCGCTCAGTAATTTTAAATTTTTTCGCATGATGGGAATGCGCGTGGTCGCCAGCTCTTGTTCAATGGCCTTATCCTTCGGTCTCGCGGGATTTCCGAGGTAGATATTGCCCTGTCTTAAGTGTTTTTTCGGGGGGACGCCGGCACGTGCGCCCAGGATAACGCCATCATCGATGCGGACATGGTCACTCACGCCAACGTTAGCGGCAAAGACCACGTGATTCCCGCTTGTGGTGCTGCCAGCGATGCCGGTGAACGCACAAAGAATATTGTGCTTACCCAGTTTTACTGAATGAGCGACTTGCACGAGGTTATCAATCTTGGTGCCTTCGCCAATGACGGTGGCACCAATGGTTGCGCGATCAATGACAGTATTGGACCCAATTTCAACGTCATTCTCGATGATAACATGACCCACGTGAGGCACTTTCATGTGTTGACCATCGGCAAGGGTGTACCCAAAGCCGTCGGAGCCAATCACCGTTGATGCATGGATACACACACGATCGCCTAAAACGCAGTGATCATAGATGGTCACGTGTGGATGAAGCGTTGTGCCCTGGCCTAGCGTCACTTGGTGCCCGATATGGACATGGCTTTTGATGACACAATCATCTCCAAGACGACTACCCGAACCAATCACCACGTAGGGTGCGATTGAAACATTTTTCCCAAGGTCCACATCCGGCGCGATGATCGCTGTGGGGTGAATGCCAAGGTCTGGTTTCTGAGCGGGATAAAAATGGCTGAGTAATTGAATAAACGCTTGGAATGGACTGGACACTTGGATCAAGGGTTTCATCATGCCATCCAGTGGGGTGGCAACAAGAACCGCTGCAGCGCTTGAGCTCTCTGCACGTTTTAAATTGTCAGCACCTTCTGCAAAAATAAGCGCATGGGGACAAATATTATCAATGGGAGAGAGCGCTGAAATCATGATGGATCCATCACCAATCACGACGCCTTTCACTAGTTTGGCAATGTCATTTAACGAGGCATTCATGGACAATCTTCTTTTCTTGCAACATGTGGCGATTATAGCGACATACGCTTAAAGTTGCGACGCCTGCGCCTAAAATCGTCGAAGAACAAGAGCCGCATTTGCTCCGCCAAAAGCAAAATGGTTAGATAGAGCGAGATCAACACGCACAGGCCTTGCTTGATTAGGAATGTAATCTAAATCACAGAGGGGGTCAGGATGATGCAGATTGATGGTGGGTAACAAGATGTCGTGCTGCAAACTTAACACTGTTGCAATGATTTCCATCGCACCGGCGGCTCCAATCGCATGACCGGTCATGGCTTTTTGTGCAGTGATAGGAATCTGATGCGCACGATTGCCAAAAACAGCTTTGATTGTCTCGGTTTCTGTGATGTCATTCAGGAGCGTGCCTGTTCCATGTGCATTGATGTACTGGATGTCGCTTGTGGTCACGCGTGCATCATCCAGGGCTGTAAAAATGGCGCGTGCTTGCCCGGCTGAGTGAGGTGCTGTCACGTGGTAAGCATCACAACTGGCGCCAAATCCAATAATTTCCGCATGAATGCTGGCTCCTCTGGCTTGTGCGTGCTCTAAATCTTCTAAGATTAAGATCCCTGCGCCATCGGCCATGACCATCCCATCCCGATGGGTATCAAATGGACGACTGGCTTGTTTTGGCGTGTCATTTTGCGTGGACATCACACGTAATTTACACCACGCGGCCATGATGGTTTCCCACACGAGTGATTCGGTGCCACCACACAGGGCAACCGTTAGCTTTCCTTGAGAAATTTGTTGATAGGCATTGCCAATGGCTTCAGCTGAAGAGACGCACGCATTGGATATCGTCGAGTTGGGCCCACCTAAACCAAACGCAATGGCAAGATGGTTTGCAACAGAGTTGGGCATGCCACGAATGACGCTAAGGGCAGGAATTTTTCTCCAACTGTCGGTATAAAATGTCTTGTAAGCTGACTCAAGCTCCGGGGTGCCGCCCAAGCTGGTGCCAATGTAGGTGCCAGCGGCACTTAATTCATGAGGGGTGAGGCCGGCTCGGGTAATCGCATCATGCGCGCAATATAAAGCGTATTGTGCGACGCGAGGAAAACGTTTGGGTTTGTTAAATTGAGGTAAATGGTCTAAAGAGAAATCAGTAATTTCTGCCGCAATTTGAGTGGTGTAGGGGGAGGGATCATAGGATTGAATGCGTTGAACGCCACAGTGCCCAAGAATTGCATTCTGCCAGAAGGCGTCGGTGCCGTTACCGATGGACGAAGCAATGCCCATGCCCGTGATTACAACCCTTTTTTTCATGCATTATCCCCACTTGTCGAGCGCATCATCCCTTGCGTTGATAGGGCATACTAAAGGGCAGGTTGAAAATTTGTCAAGTCAAATTTCGTTCACAGTCGTACATCAGTCGCGTATCAGGCATTGCGTCCCTAGATTGATTACTTTATAATCCGCGCCAAAAGAAGGGTGGACCGTGAAAAATCAGCAGGGCTTGCAAGGTGCTCGTCGTTTGTTAGGGGGGCAGTTAATCCTTACACTGTTGGCGATGGGTGTTTTTGGTTTGTGGTATGGCTCTGTGGGTGCTCTTTCGGCTATATTGGGTGGACTGATTTGCGCGGTCCCGAACGCGTGTTTTGCATATGTGCTGTTTCGGGATGCACGATCAAGTGCCTCGAGGCAGATTATGCGACGCGTCTACCGTGGCGAAGCCTTGAAGCTTGGTTTGTCGATGGTGTTTTTTACACTGACCTTTTGCTGCATAAACATCATCCCCATGGTGTTTTTTGTCGTGTACCTGATGGTTCAACTGACGTGTTGGGTTGCCCCATGGGTTTTTGTGACGAGATAAACGAGACGAGAATGTGACTGAAATGATATCAAGTACGGAATACATCAAACATCATCTAACGTACCTGACGTACAACGTAAAAACCATGTCGCTGGGATCTGACGGGGGGTTTTGGACGTTAAACCTCGATACGTTGTTTTTTTCCATTGTGTTGGGTTCGTTGGCCTTGGCGTTTCTTTATATGTGCGCGCGCAGGGTATCTACCGGCGTTCCTGGAAAACTACAAAATGTAGCAGAAATACTGCTTAGCTTTGCTAATGATCAAGTGACCGATTGTTTTCACGGTCGAAACCGACTGATTGGCCCGCTTGCATTGACGATTTTCATTTGGGTTTTTCTCATGAATTTCATGGACATTCTTCCCGTGGATGTGTTACCTGTGATTGGCTCATGGATGGGCATCCATCACTTAAAAGTAGTGCCGACCAATGATTTGAATTTAACATTAGGCCTCGCATTGTCTGTGTTCGTCTTGATCATCTTTTACAGCGTGAAAGTGAAAGGCACGAAAGCCTTTGTGCGGGAATTCACGCATCATCCGTTTGATCACCCGGTGTTTATCCCATTTAATTTACTTTTAGAGTTAATTGGTTTGATTGCTAAGCCTATTTCGCTCGCACTTCGGCTTTTTGGCAATCTATATGCTGGCGAATTGATTTTTATTTTGATAGCCTTGTTCACTTTGGATGTAAAAAATGCTTCTATAGTGAGCACTGCCACGCTAGGCTTTACACAATTTCTGTTGGCCTTGGGTTGGTCCATTTTTCATATCCTGGTGATCACGTTACAAGCCTTTATATTCATGGTGTTAACCATTGTTTATTTAAGCCGAGCACACGAGGAACACTAATTTTAAAACGGTTACATATTTTTATTAAAGGGGAAAGTTATGGCAGATGTAAGTTTAATCGCACAAGTTCAGGGGATGACGGTTATTGCCGTTGCGTTATTGATTGGACTGGGTGCACTGGGTACCGCAATCGGTTTTGGACTGTTGGGTGGTAAATTTCTTGAGGGCGCGGCGCGTCAACCTGAAATGGTTCCTATGTTGCAAGTGAAAATGTTCATTGTCGCCGGTCTGTTGGATGCGGTAACCATGATTGGGGTCGGTATTGCGTTGTTCTTTACGTTTGCAAACCCGTTTCTCAATGGCTTGGGTTCTTAATAACACCCAGCGAGGGCGCCTGGCGCCCTTGATTGTTACGGAGAAATGACTGTGGGAATCAATCTAACACTGGTTATTCAAATGCTCGTTTTTGGGGTATTTGTCTGGTTTACTATGACCTTTGTCTGGCCTCCGCTCATGAAAGCGTTGGAAGAGCGGCAAGATAAAATTGCAGATGGCTTGGCTGCCGCTGAGCGTGGGCGACGCGAGCTTGAATTGGCTCAGCATCGTGCAAAAGATGAACTGAAGCAAGCGAAGGTTGATGCATCCGATATCATTGAGAAGGCACACCGACGAGCGGCTCAACTCATCGACGAAGCGAAGGATGATGCACGTACGGAAGTTCAGCGAGCAGGGCGAATTGCAGCAGAGCAACTGACACAAGAAGTTAACCATGCTAAAGAAGCGTTGCGTAAGCAAGTGGCGGTATTGGCCGTGGCGTGTGCTGAAAAAATCTTAAAACATGAAGTGAATGAACGGGAAAGTCACCTGTTGATGGACCACTTGATAGAAGAGATTTAATATGGCAAACCAGTTAAGCATCGCGAGACCTTATGCGAAAGCTCTTTTCCAACACGCCGTTGCCGGTAAACAACTGGCGGCGTGGTCGATGTGGTTGCAAGCATTAGGGCAACTGATGGAAAATCCAGCGCTTCATGTCTTGTTAAGAAATCCAGCGGTTTCCCGTGACCAGCAGGCCGAGGTCGTGATAGCCATTGCGCATGACCTTGCGTGTGAGCCCATGGTGCCTGCACTGGATAACCTGATTCGGCTGCTTGCTGCGAACAAACGATTGTATGCACTGCCGGCGATTGCGACTCAGTTTGATGCCCTTCGTGCGGAACAAGAGAAAACATTGACCGTGTGTGTGTGTAGTTTTTCTCCCTTGACGACCCTGCAAGAGCAGCGATTGGTTGACTCACTGAGTCAGCGTTTGCAGCGCCAGGTGACCCTTCAACAAACGGTTGATCCGTCGCTTTTGGGGGGTGCTGTGATTCGTGCGAATGATTTAGTCATCGACGGCTCGGTGCGAGGTCAACTAATAAAACTTGGCGCCGATTTGGCCGCGTAATTGAGAGGATAGTTTCCATGTCACAATCCATAGCATTAAATCCATCTGAAATCAGCGAGCTCATCAGGCAAAAAATTGAGCAATTTAAAGTGGTCTCTGATGCCCGTAACGAAGGGACCATCGTCAGTTTAAAAGATGGCATTGCCTCGTTACAAGGCCTCGAAGAAGCGATGCAAGGTGAGATGATCGAATTTGCCGGTGGCGTATATGGACTGGCGCTCAACTTGGAGCGTGATGCCGTTGCCGTGGTTATTCTGGGTGAAGCAACCAGTTTGTCCGAAGGGCAAAAAGGCAAGTGTACCGGGCGTATCTTAGAAGTGCCGGTTGGCCGCGGACTGCTGGGTCGGGTCGTGGATGCGTTGGGTAACCCCATTGATGGCAAAGGCCCTATTGAGGCAGACGGATTATCACCTATCGAGAAAGTGGCCCCTGGAGTTATTGAACGAAAATCGGTTGACCAGCCTGTTCAAACAGGCTTAAAGGCGATCGATGCCATGATTCCTGTTGGGCGCGGTCAACGCGAGCTCATCATTGGCGATCGGCAAACGGGTAAAACAGCTATTGCAATTGATGCCATTATTAATCAAAAAGGCACGGGCGTAAAATGCGTGTACGTTGCTATTGGTCAAAAAGCATCGTCAGTTGCCGCCATTGTGCGTAAATTAGAAGAGCACGATTCGCTGGCTCACACGATCGTGGTCGTGGCCAGTGCGGCAGATTCTGCGGCGTTACAATTTATCGCCCCTTATTCGGGTTGTTCCATGGGTGAATATTTCATGGAACGTGGTGAAGATGCGCTGATTGTTTATGATGATTTAACCAAACAGGCGTGGGCTTATCGTCAAATTTCATTGTTACTACGTCGTCCTCCGGGTCGAGAAGCGTACCCTGGCGATATTTTCTACCTGCATTCCCGGCTATTGGAGCGTGCAGCGCGTATCAGTGCCGCGCACGTGGAAAAATTAACGAATGGTGCTGTGATAGGTCAAACGGGTTCATTAACGGCGTTGCCCATCATCGAAACACAAGCAGGCGATGTGTCTGCGTTTGTTCCAACGAACGTGATTTCAATCACCGATGGCCAGATTTTCTTGGATGTGGATTTGTTTAACTCCGGCGTGAGACCAGCGATTAATTCTGGACTCTCCGTTTCGCGAGTTGGTGGTGCGGCTCAAACGAAAATAATGAAAAAATTAGGCGGTGGAACGCGGTTGGCTTTAGCTCAATTTCGTGAGCTTGAAGCATTTTCGCAGTTTGCATCGGACCTGGATGATATTACGCGCAAGCAGCTTGAGCGCGGTCAACGCATCACTGAATTAATGAAGCAAAAACAATACGCACCTTTTTCAGTAGCGGATATGGCGGTTTCTTTGTTTATTGTCGAAAAAGGGTATTTGGATGATGTCCCTGTGGCCGAAGTCAGTTCGTTTGAATCGGCATTAAGAGGGGTGATGCACGGATCGCATGCGGCATTGCTTAAGAAAATCAATGAAACAGGCGCTTACGATGACGCGATTGAAGCCCAATTGAAAGCAGCTGTTGATGATTTCAAGCGGACGGGAAGCTGGTAATCCATTCATTTTAGATAGGTGAAGCAAGACGATGGCTGGAGCAAAAGAGATCCGTTCAAAAATTGCGAGCATTAAAAATACGCAAAAAATAACACGGGCGATGGAAATGGTTGCGGCAAGTAAAATGCGCAAAACTCAAGAGCGCATGCGTGCTTCTAAACCCTATGCGAATAAAATTTATGAGGTGGTGAAGCATCTTGGGCGTGCGCATGTGGAGTACCGTCATCCATTCATGACACAGCGCACAATTAAGCGCATTGGTCTGATTGTGGTCACGTCAGATCGTGGTTTATGCGGTGGTTTGAATGCCAATTTATTACGTGACGCGGTG
>CANISA010000012.1 GCA_947470005.1 Legionellaceae bacterium
CATCGGCGACGAAGTAAGGGACATAGAGGCAGCTCAAGCAAATAAAATACATGCTATTGCAGTCTGTTGGGGATTTAATTCGATAGAGAGGCTGAGGCAAGCCAAGCCGGAGCAACTGATCACAGGCATCGAACAATTAAAAAATTGGTAGCTACTCATGGCAACGCTCATGCTTGGCTCTAGTTTTAAACGCCTAGCAATTGCTACATGAACGTCGCTATGTTCTAAACAACGGAAATTGAAACAGACCTCGCTCACTCAATGCGCTTACTTGTCCTATACTAAACAAAGACCCCCCATATAAAATCGAGATTTAAGATGCCTATCAACATTAGTTTAGCCGCACATATCCTGCTCGACTCCGAGCTGAATGGACGTTTTGGGGTGCAGGGTAATACCTTCATGAACACAGTCAGCTATTTTAATGCGTATTTTGAACAGCGATCCCTATCCCCAGACGAGACGCTCAATCAAGAAAACTTGTCACAGTTGCAGCATCTCAACGTCATCATGACCCAATTAGTGGAAAACGAAAGGCAGATCGAAGCGTTTAACCGCAGCACACGCAATCCAGCTTCGTTGAGTGACTTTATCGGCACGCTGACTGCTCAGATCATCGCTACGACATCGGGTCAGCAACTGTTGTTACCCGGAGGGTGGCTAGGGCGTACAGTCGGGCATGCCATGATCTATGAGTTTACTCGAAACGAACAAGGCGAATTATTATTCTCCATTTACAATTCAGGCGCAGGTATCCGATTCCATGAAAAGCACACCACACGTGATAAAACGCATTTTTTCCCCGTAAAAACCTACAAAATACCAGCCAAAATCGATTCAAACGAACTACACCTCCTCGTTGCCAGGCTAATCACGCCGCAAACACTAAATAACAATCCAGCAAAACAGATAACTTACGATGCCAAGGTAATTTACCACAGCATTGAGGAAAGCATGCCCTTTCTTCACGGGGAGTCTGTTTTAGTTTCTGAGTCCATCACAAAGCCCATCACCACGTCCGGACAAATATCAGGAACATGCGCACAACGATCCATTCACCAAATGCTGAAAGTTTGTTTTGATACGCTGCCTCATTACCAGCGCTTTATATTGGATTTTAAAATGCATGCATTACGCGAGTTTATCGCCGAACATCCGGCTCCTCGCAGCATAGAAATCAATCAGATGCTACAAATGGCCATAGAGAACAATTTAAAAATTCTTCAAGAGCCAGCTTTATTTGATGAGGGCGACGGAACAAAAGAACAGCTTACGGCAGAATTAATCTCGCTAAAAGGAACCTTGCAGGAGCGCAGCGCCACCAGACCTCGAGAAGACCGAGCTCCGTTACCTCGTACGATTCCAGATGAGTACACCATTGGGACAACACAAATCCGCACAGCAGAAGGAAACGGACCGATAGCCCACAGCCTGTATCCAATCCATCCTGATTTTTCTCTCCAGGAAGGAAAAATCTCTTTAGTCGAGCAAGTTCAATCCTTGTTAGCGTATTGCCAGCAACAACACGTTGACGACCCGCTCTGGGTTATCCAACAAATCGAATCCATCATGATTCACCTGCCGCTCCCACAGAACGAGCAGAGCATGAGGGAATGCATCCCCTTGTATGCAGAAACTCAGGATATGGGGCAAGTGGAAGAACTGATGATCGCCATCAACGAATTACGCAACGTCTACCAAACGACGGTAAAGAATAGCCTAGGGGCGAATACCGTCCCAACCACGTTGGTTACTCACGCTAGTTTTCTAGCTATCTATGACTATTTGGACACGTTAAATGCAGGGTCAAAGTCCCTTCCGTTATTTCATGACGAAATCCGATCCAGTGTTTCAACCTTTGTCGATGGACTAAAATTCAGTCCCCATATCGCGAGCCATCATCCTGCATACGATCTGCGATTCAAGCAGTTGGTTGCTTTTTATCCATCACTGACAGTCCAACAAGAATCCCCGCTGGAGCATTACCAACGTCTCCTTGAAACAGAACCGGACCTTAAAGCACTGATTCAAGCAGCGTATGATGCATCACCCGACAAAGTGCCCGAAAAAAAAGAACGAACGCTAGTAGAAAACAAGTGGCTCGAGCTTTATTTCTTATTTAAACAAATCGATGAAGATGGAAATCTAGTTTCTGGCTCACCCCTTGACAAAGAAACATTCAAGCCGCTCACCGATAAACTTAATCAAGCGATTCGCATGGAGCAATTTGTTGCAGCGAATGCAAATATTTTATTTCAAACCACGGCGATCCCGAGGGTCAAACTCAGCTTCGACCTTGATCCTTTGATAAAATTTCATTCAGCAATCACCGATGGAAAGCAACAACATGCCTGGCAGAATCAAACGAGATTGGAAAGCTATCCATTTCAACTCCAATACAAAAAATCGAAATCGGAGGATTCAACAGCTTACTCACCCATCGATGTTCTCCTTGCGGATGCCCCTGATTATAATGGCTCGCGGAAGAAAAAAACATCTAACAAAATTCAGATTGAGCAAGCACATCCTATATCCCGTGATCTTTATCATTTACGCACGATACAAAACAGTCAAATACAGCTCACGCTCGACTATTTTATCTCCTCCATTGAGCTATTAGCCAATCCAGAGATCCAGCGCTATGTTCAAGCCAATTTGATGGAACCCGGCGTCTTGTGCTCAACCCTAAATAAAGACAGTCAGGCTTTTTTAAAGTCATTTGATGCCTTCATTGCCCAAGGACTAACGCATTATGTTGATCAAAAAGGGCAGATGACAGAGACCTCACTCTATTTTCTTCAATTAAGCACAGCGGTTAATTATTATATGGCTGAATATGACACACGAAAAGACCCTCTCTATGGAATCAGGCTGGCTCATGACCAGGAGCTCATCAATCAAACGATCGCATCAACCGCAAATACCTCGCTTCTCTTGCAGTTACATCGTTCACGTTTTGTCAATCTGGTCAAGCAAAATCAACGAACCGATGGGGGTATTCCATTAGCTCAACTCACCGAGGCGTTGACTTCTCTTTTTTATTTACAAAGCAACAATACATCCCAAGAATCGCTCGAAATAATCGCTAACTATGACTTTAATCAATCCGAACGACAATTTGCCGATCTCTTGCGCGTCTATCATAACCAGAACCCCGTGGCACTCACAAACGCCATTAAAACCATTGCTTGTACGAGCTTAGGTATAACCAACCCCGACGAGCATGTGATGGAAGGCACTTATCCCATCTTTACGTTAACAGACTCATTAAGTGGAATTTTTTATACTATTCAAGCGCAAGAAGGTCAACTGTTCAATGCAAATAATCTAAGATACTCTGAAATGCCGCTGGAGTTACGCAATCACCCCACGTTGGAACATTTACAGCTCGATCAGGAGAAAATGTGCTTCATTTCCATGGACAAACGGACCATAGAATGGACCAATGGTAGGGTCCGTTTGACGCGTAATCAACACAACTCAGATGCACTACAATCCATACAAAAAATATGGAAAATAAAAGACCAGGATGCCTGGTATCAATACGAGGCTCCGGTATCATGGCGCTCCAAGCCACTCCCCCCTTACTTAACCGATGCATCCGCTGATTCATGGGCAAATGGCACAGATGCATTTATTGCACAAAACAATCAACCCTGCTTCTACCTCTCACAAACAACAGACGCCCCTGTTGAGCGTTACCATGCACCCCTACGAAGGCTGGCACAATTGGACGAAGTGGATCCGGGAGCCCTGCACTTACTCACGTCCAAAGCCAGCCTTCCTCCCTCATTTTATTCCTTTGAAAACCCTGAGTTTATCCAAGTGACACGTGATAACGCCAATCCAACGAATGGCCGTGTTTTTCTCCCTCGCTATGGGCTGTCCTTTCACCTGCACGAAGACCAGCTGTCTTTAGATCATACCGATTTTAAATTAGAAGCAGTTGCCAAGCCATGGTTTAAACCAGAGGTTGCACAAATAACCTTGCGTGATAAGGAGGACAACGAGCAATGCATTATTCCCATACAACGGTTCTATCTGAATGAGGACACACGTCAAGTCGACGGACATGAATATCAATTCACACACGATACCACGGCAATCATCGCCAAAGAAAAAGTAAACGCCATGAAAAAAAGTAAGCAATGGAGGTATCTGCACTCAGAAAGCAGCATCACCTACACACTCGTTAACGGTGTGCCGCAGACTAACAATGCTGCAGAAGCATTGTATTTAGCTTATATTTATCTGGCCACACATGAGACAGACAAAGCATGGGACATATTAACTGACATCAGCAAACGCTTTCCACTCACAGGAAATGAACACGAGCTGACTTACCTGTCTTGGATTGTTAACGCACTCCCTTGCATGCTTTCAGCGACCAGTGAACAGGCGAACCTCCAGTCCACGCGTGTGAGTGCTTGTCAATTAAAAGCGCTCGCGCTCTTAACCGACTTTCTTGCTGAGGGAAAAAAACCTGATATTCCCCGTGCCAGCAGCATTGACCCAACGCATCTTAATGGTGTTTATCAACAAGCAAACTTAAAGGAAGTACAATCATTCTATGACAACCTCAGCAGTACCATTGAATTAAGTTACAGCAAACTCATCGACAAATTACGCGACCACACCCATGAAACGTTTATGCTGAGTGAAACCGAAAGCAAAAGCTTGTTAACCTATTACTATAAACATTTATCTGGGAACACACCTCCAACACCCCATGGAACCCTAGGATACGAATGGCGGCGCTTAACATTAAAAACACTTCTAACGGAACAAGATAAACTTGATTCGATGCGTTCGGCCGGGCAAGCGCTACCACCAGGCCTAGAAAAACGCTTTTCAGAGGTCGGGGAGAAGCTCGCTGAAGAAGTCCAGATCATGGGGCAAAAAACCATTCTCGAAAGAAGCACGGTCGACTTAAACCTTGAACGACAAAAACCGACGCTTTACACCTCTGTATCAGAGCAGGCAAAGAGCGCGCTCTTGAGTTTATCCAGTTACATAAGCCTAGAAGATGAAGATCTCCCCCAAAAATATACCGACGCCATGGCAAAATTATCGTCCAGTATTTCCGAGGAAGATTTCTATACGAACGTTAAGATCTATCTTAAGATTGCCTTTAATAAACAATCATGCGGTCTTGTTGCGCTCTCCATCGACCCTGAGACAAGCGATACTCAAACCCTTTTAGCCGCCATCAAAAAAATAAAATTTTCAGATCGGCCGAATGAAAACACACAAATGCAATCACGCATGGAGCACCTCGACATCATTATCGCATTTGAAAAAAAACTCTACTATTTAGATAACCTCAAGCAAACGATCCATAAAATAGAGCCGCTCACAGGCAAGCACTCTTTTGATGCCTTGCTTTATGACTGCGAATCCACACACTCATTCAAGTTTTTTGCAGACAGGGCCCGATTACAAGACATTGTGGATCGAACGGGCCGCACACCGATAAACCACCCACTCACAGCCCATCGAAAAACCCTTCGCGATTTTTGTGTTAAATACCTTGCCGGTCATCGACATACCCCTTTCCATAAACAAGATACGCTTATTCCGTACCTAACCCAGATACTCTATTTGACTCTGGAAAGTGGTCCTGAATTTCAACAAAGATATAGCCAATCATCCAGCTTAAATTTTGATAATTTGCATCACTTGCTTAGAGCTAACGAAGCAGCGCCCATCGACGTCCTGGGGCCCAAAGATGTTTTTTCAACACTTCTCGCGACCACAACAGACATTCTGCAGGAATTAAGAGACCGTACGCCAAAGCACCCCCCCATCAGCACAAAACCTAGTCATTCGGATGATACACAGTGCCTCGCAGAGCGGCTGCCTCATCTCCCCGAGGAACTCAAAGAAAGGCTGCTCGGCGACTATGCCAAAGCCGAGCTCAAGTATCAACAAGCGCTCGAGGAGGGGCGAGCAAATCCAGAGAAACTCGAGCTTACGGTGGGCGAATCACTCCATGCATGCATCCTAACGCAGCGCGAAATTTCGAAAAATGCACTGCAATCAGTCGATATTCGGCAGGCTTTATTGAAGGAGGCAACAAGATACCGAGACGAGCTCAGCCAGCGTCTCGAGCCAGACTGGCGTGATATTTCAGCGTATGCAAACAGGTTCATCGATGAAACGCTCAAAACGCAGGTTGCTGCCGGCCAAAAACACCGCATAACCCCGCAAGATTTACGCAAAGCCTATTTTCATGCGGATACCGCACATTACATTGAATTAACCGGATTATCGGCCGATGACGTGGCCACATTGCACGAAAAAATACATGCCACCATGCTCTTAGAGGTTAACCATCAGCATGCAAGTCGGCTTCAAAAAGCACTCGAAAAAATCCCGCCAACTGGAACGCCCGATCCCATTCAATTGGCTCAAATTTCTACCCTTTTAATGACCAAAAACTTACCTGAGGCAGCCAGCGACCCGGCTATCATGCTCTTCCAATATGAAGAAGACATTTTGCTTCGACCACGGCAATTACAAGCCATAAAAAATTTACTGTCCACACCCATCGATCCGAATGTATTTAATGCATCCATCGAAAAAGTCATCATGGGTGGCGGTAAATCCAAAGTTATTTTACCTTTACTTGCACAAAAAAAGGCAAACGGAACGAATCTAGTGATCATGGAAGTTCCACGGGCATTGCTTGCAACCAATCATATTGACCTCTTCCAAACGTCACAACGGCTGTTCGGTCAAAAAGCGTTTTGTTTTGAATTTAATCGAGATGATGATTGTTCTCCTCAGCGTTTAGAAGAAATTCATCAACAATTTTGTGACATCAGTACACATAAAAACTACCTGGTAACAACCGGCGAGAGCATGCAATCGTTGGAACTTAAAGCCGTCGAACTGTTGCGTGCTGGACCTAAAGATGAAAGTCAGCGTCCTGAATGGGAGGAACAAGTTTACTGGGCAAATAAAATCAGCGAGCTACTCAAACAACGCGGCGATGCGGTCATTGATGAAGTGCATCAGGGATTATTACACAAGAAAAAACTCAATTACACCCTGGGGGAACCCCTATCAATTGATCGCTCACTCATTGATCGTGCCGTTAATTTATATATTTTTATCAACACCATTCAACCAGAAACCGGTATCACCCTATCCGAACGCGTAAAAAACGAATGGGGTGAACTTAATATGCCGCAGTTTTTGGGTGAACTATTAACCAACACCCAAAGTCCACTCAAGCAATCACTGTCGGTGTTGTATAACCTATATGGTGAAACATTTGTTGTTGATGAGCTACGTGCGTATTTCAACAATGAAAAGGAACCGAGCTTTCTTTCTGGGCTTGACCATGACTTAAAAAATACACTGGCTTTTTATAAAGAGCAACTCCAGCTCTTACCACAAACACTCAATCGCCAATACAAAGTACAATACGGCCCCTCCAAACTAGGCAATAAAAGTACGGCAAACCGTGCGCTCGCCATTCCGTATTCGGCCAATGATAAACCGAATGAGCGCAGCCGTTTTGGTAATGCATTGGAAACATTAAATTACTCCATTCAATCGCTGTTCATCGAGGGTTTAAATCGCGAACTCGTAGAAAGCATGTTTGTTCAATGGCAACAAGAAGCTCGATTTGAGTTTATAGAAGGTATCTATGACCACTTAGAAGATACACCTACTGCAAAAAAAGTAGTCGAATACCTTAGCGGAACAGGGTTTAAATCCCTCGGCGGTCTGGATACCAAAAACAGGCTTCAGATGGAAGAACTGTTGTTATGTATTCGCCAAAAGCCGGTTTTTTTAGCGCGAGCGCTAAGCCATGACATTCTTCCGCAGATAACAACAGAGCCCGCTATCCTCCACAGTGATGCCTATAATCATGTGTCGCTTTACCGCAGCACGCAAGGCTTATCTGGAACACCGTCCAACCACACAACCTTTCATCAAGGCTTAGCTTTTAATGCCTTCACGTCATTAGGTAGCGATGGGTATATCCAGGCGCTGATTAAACACAAACAAACGCCGATTCATGTCATTGAATTCACTCAATTAAAGCCATATTTAGAGGCGCTTTTGCAGAAGGCCAGTGTGGGCGAAAACCTGCACGCGCTCATCGACATTAGCGCAACGTTTGCCGGCATTAGCAACCTAGAGGTGACCCAAGCCTTAGCTGAAGTTTATGCAAGCAACCCCGCCCTGAAATACATCCTTTATTTCAATGAAGCGGACGTTTTGTGTGCCTATTCAATCCAACAAAGAACGACAGTGGTGCTTGCATCCAGTTCTCCTGGTGAAATTAATAAGCAATTACAATGCACGCCGAATGAGCGCTTCACATACTATGACCAAGCACATACCGTGGGCACCGATTTAAAACAAGCGCCATCCGCCTCGGCGTTATGCTTGGTAGATGAGAAAACGCAAACACAAAATTTCCTTCAAGGCGCCATGCGTATGCGTGAATTGAGCGAAAATCAATCCATACAAATGGTCGTCCCACCCTCCATGGCGGGGCAAGCCTTGGAGGATATGCTTGAGACCATGCGAAGCAATGAGAAAAGCCAAATTCTCAATGATAATTTTTATGCCACCGTGGCCAAACTGCATAATGTTATGCGCGACCATGCATTACAACGCATCGCATCACTCGACGATCGAGACATAAGGACCAAGCAGCTCTACATGAGTGTCTTCGACGCGTATTTTGTCGACGTACAGCAAGGTGATTTATTTGCTGAATATGGCAGCATCTACGCCATGCAAAAGCCAGGCGAACTGCTGGAACAGCTGATCCTCACATTAACCCAAGAATGGGATGCGCATACAAAAACACTCAGTTTACCCTGCACGGAAGAAGACCGCGCCTCACTCCAACAAAAATTGCAGAAGGTCGTGGAGATATCCCTCCCACATTGCCCTGAGCTCGTGAAAAGTCCGCTCCATAACAACCAAGGTAAAGAGGTTGAGGTAGAGGCAGAAAAAGAACAGGAAATGAAAAAAGAAATCGAGCAATTAGCTCAACAAGAAACAAAAACGGCGTATGTAACAGAAGAAACCTATGTGCCATGGAATGACCACTTATTAAGCCAATTTATCAAACAAGGCCGTCTACTCCAGACATTTGGAACACCGCAAATCGCCGAACTTAATTCAGCATGCAACACAGGGGATGAAGCTAAGCCCCTGTTTTCTCCAGCGCTAATGATGACAACTAATTATTCGACTGTATACAAACACCAGCAAAAAGATGGAGTAATAAACAGCAAGTTAAAACCGATCCACATTATTTTATATCGACTCGGTGAGGAGGGCCTCTCCTCGGTGCTTGTAAGCAACCAAGAAGCGGCTGAACTCATACCATTACTCGATAAGCCTGGCCATCAAGGGCCTCCGCATGTATGGCTCAGTACCACGCAACACACCTCCCTTGCCGGACACCCGCCAGAAGACCTTCTTTTCCGCGAGGACTATCATGCACACCTAGAGCAAATTCGCTATTTTAGCGGTAATTTCGTGGAGTTATTGAAACAACCCACGCCTTATTTATGGCTGACTCAAGGCACAGAAGAAAAGCTGGATTATTTCAAAAAAAATATTATGCCCTATCGAAGAACTGAAGACATGCAGTTCGGTCGGTTAAAGCATTTACTTTTAACGCCTGAACCTGGTTTTGATTACATGGATGAGCATGCATTCAGTGATCTCACAACCGTTCATTGGGCAAAAAAATACCCGAAAGCGCTTCCTGCTGAGCTAGCGACATATAGCCATCTGGCCAAAGCCATTCGTCACGCGAATCAAACCTTCCATACATTAGCCGGTCTATCGAAACCCATCCCTCCTACATTCCTCTCAGAACGCGCCAGAACACACTACCAGGCTCACCAAGCGAAACTGGATCAGTTAACCGTGTTGTTGGGGAAAATACAATCCATGTCGCCGGATCAACAACTGATAGACGTCATCGATTCAACCGAATTATTAAGGCTCGAGGCCTTTTTAGGTATCAACGTAAACGTACTCAAAACCATGCACCAAATTGATTCCGCTACGCCGAAAGAGGCCATCTCATATCAAGCTTTAAACCTAGAATTACTGACGTCACTTGCTCAATCACCCTATATCGGTGACAAAACAAAACCTGAATCTCTGTTGCAAACGATGAGCGACGCACAGGAAGCGGCGCCTAATCTCGATGATCTCCCTGTTTTAACGACCACAGCCATTCCTTCTACGTTAGAGCTAGAGATAGCCCCAGCGATTCGACAACAACATGAGTGGGCACGGCGTGCACGCGATGCGACAACCTACGTTGAATTCAGGGGCGTGATTAATGAAGCCGATGCCACGGGAGCTCTCTATGAAAAGCCCCTGGTCCAAAACCTCATTGATAACCCCAAGTTTCCACAGTCTTTATTCAGGCAATTACTCAAGAATCCGAAGGCCCCTGTTGCCTTTCTCAACGAGGTGTTGTCATCAGCGCACGACGATGACCGATTGGCTATCTTACAGCATCCAGGCCTTCCCTATGATATCTATCGAACGATCATCAATCATCCTGATCTATCCGAAGCAGTTTATTCGGCCGCAGTACAGCATAATCATTTTAAATCAATTAAGGCCGAGCTATTTGCGGACATTAGTACCATTAGCCCTGAGCACATCAAAAGCCTCATGCAGCACGCAAAGCCGCCATTAAACTCAACCGAGATTGATACCCTGCTTTCAAAGAACCATTGGCCACAAGACGTATTAACCACGCTATTATCCACGCAAAACGATCTCACCCGCGATCAAGCTGTACGCATTGCAGTCCTTGCAACAACGCCAGAAACCATCGACCGGCTTCTTCTGCACCCTAAAGAAAACGCGCTAATATTCACAGATAGCGATTTCGCAGACTGTCTCTTTAATCCGGCCAGGGCCTTGCCTTCAACAGAAACAAGTCTTCAATTATTAGGGAGTCAGGATCTAACGCCCGAGTTTATGTCACGTTATCTGACTAGTCCACGTTTAATCGAGCCATTAACGCAGGATTCGGTCAAAGCGAATTTCATTCGCGCGATCAAAAAACATGAAGACTGGTTTGTTTACACAACTGCCGAAAATGATACTCTAATGGTTGATCTATTTGGTCCATTTATCATTAAATACTACCGTCAATTATCGGATCAGCTTGGATCTGATCATCCACTTTTTACTGATTTGTTGAGAAGAAATTCAACGAATCGTTTAGCAGACAACGCACTTGCCGTGATTGCAGAAAACAATCCCGAGGAATGCATCAAACAACTCTTACGCACAGACCCCATAACAAACTCACTCGGTGAAAAAACATTCATTATGATCTTAACTAAGCTATCAGGCCTATCTTATTTAAGTACAAAAATTACTCCTGCTTCAATGATTCAGTTTTTTATCCAACAGATGGACTCAGCATCCAAAAGAACAGCCTTTTTTTCATTCGCCCCCCAAATACTCGTCATGATGAGAGCGCTCAACCCAGATGGGTTAAAACAGATTTTGAATAAGGTCCTTACCACGACTGAGCTACAACATATCCTCTCTGCTGTTATCAAAAATGCGCGCTTTTATGAACCCGTCAGCGACGACATGATTGAACCGATTATTCAGCATTCAACATTCAATGCAGAGACGGCTGGATTAATAATAATGAACCCAGTTAAAATATCTTCAAGCACAGCGCTTACCCTCATTAAGCATCCTGTATGTACGCTGGATTTATTGCTGAAACTTAGGAGTCGGGTGTCCATAGAAGATCGTCCATTGATCATTGAACCGTTAAAAACCCTGTTATCTGAAAGGCCTCCTGTCGATAAAAAAGAAATTATAATGCAATACTTAGATCAACCAAACCGAGAGAACGTTGAATTTATTTGTGACCATTTATCGCCAGATGAGGAGATACTCCAAAAAATTATCAAGGTCAATTATTCAGAGAAAACTTGTTTAACTCTCTATCAATATATGGGTAAACACAATCTCGATATGCCATCTATTCGGGACCATATAATAAAATATACCAAAGACGACAGCATACGTTCAAAACTAGTCCATTCAAGACAACCTATCAATCATGAGGCGCAGTCCGTTGAGGTTATCCCAAAACCTACCATGAAAGATCAATTAGCTGAGGTGAAGGCTGCTGCAGGCGAGTTAGAACAAACCGACCTATCTGAAAACGCTGCGTTGCAAGCTAACCCGAAATTACCTACCATGAAAGATCAACTCGCTGAGGTGAAGGCTGCTGCAGGCGAGTCAGAACAAACCGAAACTAAAAGTCGGTTCGCAAGGTTCTGTAAAATGATCAGTTCACCCTTTGGAAAAACCGGAGGACCCCAAAAACCCGGATGAGCCAAGACCGGAGAGGTACTTTTTTGTTGATGCCCGTTCACTGTCAATCAGCGTCCAAAACTGCCCCCCCCTCCGCCACTCAATATGACTTCCATTTGCTCAGTTAATTACGGGTTTTGAATCGATAACTGTCGTTGCCGGTTTCGATGATGTCACAATGGTGCGTTACTCGATCCAACATTGAAGTGGTCATTTTTTTGTCAACAAAGACCGTCCTTCCGAATGCGCTCTTATTTCTGCAAAAAATGGGCTCAAATCAGTTCGTCCCCCCTTTTGAATAAAAAAATCTATCTCTGACGACACGTCCACTCTCAAATCTGTTACTAATACTGCTGTATTTAAAGCAATACTCATGCGAGAACGGGATTCTTTCTTCTCTAATTTTTTTATTTCGACAATTAAATCTAAGCCGTTCATCATCGGCATCTCATGATCAGTGATGGTTGCTCTAACGGGCATTTTTTTTACAATATCATAAGCAACACGGCCATTTGCAGCACAAATAATACCCCAATGCCCTCTGCGTTCAATCAAAAAGCCTTGTTGTTGCCAATGGTTAGAGTCAATTAATTTCAACTCTTCAGAGAATGTTAAAGACTCTGGACAAAGCAGTTTGGTCACCTTTGCAAACAGCATTTTCATACAGAGAAGTGAGTCATCTACTAGCAGAATAATGCCATCTAGCGTTTCCATCGTGGCTAAGTCTGCTAAGCTTTTTTTTCGCTTATCGCCTAATGAAGACGCTTCCTGTGCAAAAAAACGACTGCTTGGTGCGCGAATAGAAAGCTGGAATGTTGTGCCACATTGTCCGTCTGCTCGATGCATTACAGCTGACGTCCCTCCTATCGATTCCCAGCTTTCGTAAGCCATTAGTGTCCCTTCACCTCGATTCGTCTCGATCGCTCTAGGCAACTGGACTAGCGCTCGCTGGGGCATAGCCCTAGTGAAAAAAGTCGTTAATAACTCACCAGGTATGCCACGGCCATTATCAGTTATGTCAACGGTGAGCATTTCAGTTTCATATGCAGATGTAACGTCTATTTGTCTAGCGTCTGCTTGTATTGCATTTCTAATTAAATTCAGTAGAAATTGTTCTAATATATTGATTTTTCTACGTTCGAGCTGACTATTTGTATCACCAGAGTAAGACAATCCACATTCAGACGTAGTCGCTCGTGTTTTCCGAATAAACGCTTCTAGGCTCACGTCCACGAAGACTTCATCACCAGCATCGTCCGAAGGTACCATCAAACTTTGCTCTATTATAGTCTCAGGAAGAAAATCTTCTCGAGTATTACTGCAAAGCTTCAGCCCTTCATTAAATAATTCAATAACTTGCGTATCTTTCTCTTTTTGTAAATCATACATTCTCCCTAGTTTTTCAGGAGATAAGTGGATAAACTCTTCTCTGGTATAGCCAACATTGTCTTCCATGA
>CANISA010000013.1 GCA_947470005.1 Legionellaceae bacterium
AATCACGGTCTTGTCTTGAAGGCGAAGCTTATCAATAATTCCAAGAGCCGCTGAGATGTGGCCTCCCCCCCCGCTGCACGCGAGGACAAAGGGGCGCCGCAGGGTTACGTCCGGGATGTTGGGCACTGGGACAGGGAGAGAATGAGGATCGGAGCGCCCTATGGAGGGATTGAGGGTGGCGAAAACGTCTTTGGGAATGACACCACCGCCTGCGGGGCTCTCAATGTGAATATTCTGACGATTTACGCCCAGTAAAAGCAAACGTTCAATTTGAGCGGCGGTATCAACGGTCTGGTCATGTTGGGTCCATGTTATGCCTTTGCTATGGCCGCACCCTGGTGAATTAAAACCCACCACGGTGGCACCAATGTTTGTTGCCGTTTGTTGAAAATGCGTCAGTGACTGAAGGTAATTTTGATTCTGTTTAGGGCAACAAATAATAAATATTCGTTCAGACAGGGGCTTATCTACCTCGCCCAATGAGGGCACTTCAACGGAGTCTAATACGGCACCGTTGGGTGTTTGTAAGCTAAAAAAAGTAAAGCAAGCGGGATGCTTCGTAAATACTGCTGCCTCTCCATGTCGTTTAACCAACGCCTCGAGAAAATAGGCATGAAGGGCATCATCAAGGTACTCTACGCCCTTTAGATGAAGGTGCTGCCAATCAAACGATGGACCGGTTGATTTGGCTATTTTTTCAACTAGTTGATCAATATAAGCTTTTTCTGATGGGCTATCTAAGTTAAGTCGAGTTTGCCGTCTGGACGCGATAAACGGTAATGTTAAGAGGAGATCCCATAACCATTTGAGGCGCGTTTGAGGCGTGAGATCAATGATGATATGTGTGTCTTTTTCAAGAGACACGTAATGGATAGGTGATTCGTGTTTAAACCATGGCAGTCTGACGAGCGCGAGTGTAAAAAAAATAACCCAGCGCAGTAACGAGAAGAAGATCCGCGGGAGGTCCATCCGTCGCTGCATCAGTGAGTTTGATGGATGCGTCAGCACATAATAGGCATGGTCTTTGTTTAAAAATGATTTACTCATCAGTCTGTATGATCATGTGCAAGCGATCGCCGGTGGGCTCGAAAGTACGTGAGGGGTGAGCAATCAAAGAGATCCGTGAGTTTTTCCATGTAGATGCACGCGTAACGGTCGACTTGGTAGGCGAAGTAACTTTCTTCGGCACCTGCGCGAAAGACGCGCTCCCAGGTGGGGTTGTAGAAACTACGTTGTTCGTTTAACAGTGCAGTTATTGTGCTATCGATGCTTGAAATTTGTGTTTGTAACGTGCGTATGGCCTCATCATATTGGTTTGTTTTTTCATCTTGTCGTTGGGTATCCAACTCCAGGTACTCTTGTTCGATTCTTTTTTTGATAGCCATGGATTCAATAATTTTCTGTTCAATCGGAAAGGCTTTTTTTTGTGCGGCAATTTCTTCACCGAGTTCATCAACGACCAGAGCCGTCCGCCAATTGCAATCTTTTTTCAATCGAAGAATATCACCGTAAATGTGATCGCCAATGTATAAAATTTCATCGCCATTGAGAGCGAGATGATCAGTAAATGTGGTTGCATTTCCTCCCTGATAGACCCCGGGCGTAATTTTCCCCAGCAGATTGGTCAGTGTGCCCGTGTTAGGTTCTATGGTAAGAAAGCGGAGGTTGTCATAAAAAAAACGAGGTTTATTGGCGAATGAAATGACATATTCAAAGAGATTTAACCAGGTTTCTCCTTCCGGAAGAAAGGGGTTAATGGCGTAGTCAAGCAAGGTTTTAGTGTAGTGGTATTCGGAGTTTGTTAGAATAAAAATTTTCTTTCCATGTCGAATAAACCGTTGGATTCCTTCCACCAAATGCTGATCTTTAATCACGAAATGGTCAAGATTTTTGCTGATTTCACTCTTTAAGCTGCCGTTGGCATGGACTTTGTCCATCGCGGATAAAACATCGGTTGCTATGGCATGGTAGCTGGGCAAAGCTTGGTTGTTTTTATCTTTGAAATCAATAAGTTGTCTGTATAGAACACAAAAAGAAATAGAAAAAGAGGTATCAATAACCATATAATTTGGATTATTTAAATCAACATATGTGCTGCGATAGAATGCCTGCTGCTCAGTAAAATGAATGGATTTCGTGCCGTGATAGCTTTGACGAATTGCGCCATAACGGTTGAGCTTAAGTATGTTGCCATTTTCGCTATCAATGACTAATCCACGAATGGCATCAGCCATGTTGAACTGAAATTGGCGAATGCCTTCCGGATAATGTTTGTTGTTGATGAGCTCCTCAACGATGAGTTGATACACCAACGTTTCGAAATTGGTTGTTTTGTAACGAATCAGCGTATGATCCATATCCAAGCCAATGAATTTAATTTTTTTCAGGTTTAAAATACGATTAATAAACACGTTATGGCTCATGATAATCCTTTTTTTAGGTCTTTATATTAACGCCTTGCATAAATAACAATGGAGAGGATGACCAACCCCATGCCGATACCTTGCCCTGTTGTTAACTGTTCACCGAGAAGAGCCCACGCTAAAATCACGGTAGCCACCGGCATCACAGCGGTTGATAGCGACGCCATCACCCCATCCACGCGTTGGCAACCGAAAAACCAGAACACATGAAATAGACCGGACAAGTATTTAGACGTTACAATATTAATCCCTACCATGACTTGAGCGAGGATAAGAAATAGGGCTCCTTGTAGAACGTCACTATTTGTTTTTTTCATGAGTCATTTCGCTATTCCAAGACCTGGTTATTATACAACGAGCACGCGACTATACGATAGGTACCATTGCACCATTGTTTGTCCATAAAATAAGGTTAGTAATCCTGAAAAGCATAAAAATGGCCCGAATGGAATGGGGGTATCGTTGGGTTTTTGGGTGACTTTTAAATAAGTCAGACCAAACAGCGCGCCTATCAATGAACTGATGAGTAAAATAAAGGGTAGCGTGGTCCATCCAAACCATGCGCCAAATGCTGCAAATAATTTAAAATCACCATGCCCCATGCCGATTTTACCGGTTATCCAATAAAATAATTGAATGAATAACCATAAGCTTACATAAGCGCCAGCGGCACTCAGAACAGCAAGAGGGAGGGGCGTGAAGAGTGATTCTGTGTTGGCGATTAAGCCTAGCCACAATAAACCTAAGGTTAAACCATCAGGCAATAATTGATGCGCTCGGTCGATAAAACCAAGACAGATAACAATCCAAATGAAAAGCAGCGCAAACAGGAGCGTTTGTGTAAAGCCAAAATAAATGAACGCGCCTAGCGACAGGAGCATGCACAGTAACTCAACCAAGGGGTAACGAAGAGGAATGGGTTGTCGGCAGGAAGCGCATCGTCCGAGGAGTAGACAATAACTGAGCAGCGGGATGTTGTGCCAAAAGGGAATGGTTGTTTTGCAGGACGGACAAAACGATCGCGGGAAAAATAAATTCACGGTTGTTGTCACCGGGGCGTTGGGTATGTCTAAGAAGTCGTGGCACTCTGTGCGCCATGTAGTATTTAACATGAGGGGTAAGCGATGGATGACCACGTTCAGTACACTTCCTATCAGCAGAGAGAATACCGCAAATAAAAAGAGGCACGTGCCGGGGTAGAGAGCCAGAAGGGTTTGGATCATCAGACGATCGCTCCTAATTGAAAAATGGGTAGATACATGGCGACAATGAGCGCGCCCACGATGATGCCTAGAACAGCCATGAGCAGCGGCTCTGCTAAACGGCTGAGTGCGTGAGTGGCATCGTTCAATGCCTCGTCATATTGTGTGGCGATGTGAGCCAGCATGGGCTCTAGTTTGCCAGATTCCTCACCAATAGCTACCATCTGGATAACCATGCTGGGGAATCGACGTGATTGCTCCATGGCGGATTGAAGTGCTAGCCCATGGGTTACGTTTTCTCGAATAGACACCATAGCTTGTGTGTAGACTCGGTTTCCGGCAACACCTGCAGCAGCCTTTAATGCGTCGATGAGCGGCAAGCCTGCCGTGAGGGTAATGGAGAGGGTATGGGTTAATCGGGCAATCACCGCGTGTTCTAGGACATGGCCTAACCAAGGAAGGGCTAGCAAAAACCGGTCCATTGCAAATGCCACCCCTGTTGAGTGGCAGAGGGCATAGCGAAAGGCATAAACACTGGTCATGGTGAGGACACCCCCTAACACCCAATAGGTTTTTAATCCATTGGATAGGCGGATAACGACGCGCGTGAAGGGTGGTAGCTCCGCACCAAAACTATTAAAAAGAGATTCAAATTGAGGGACGACAAATAACAGTAGACCCAAGGTGACGCAGAGTGCGAGGAACAAAATGGCCAAGGGGTATGTTAATGTTGCTCGGATTTTTTTTCTGATTGCAGCAACATGCTCTTGATAACGCGCCAGTTTCATTAATAGAAGCGCCAACGCTCCAGACTGCTCTCCAGCATCAACGAGGTTACAAAAAAGAGGGTTGAAAAATTGGGGGTGTTTGCGAAGGGCATCCGCGAAGGTAATTCCTGTCTGTACGTCTTGTTTTATTGTATCCAGAAGGGCCTGGATTTTTGGATTTTTTTGGCCGTTTTTTAGGGTGTTAAACGCTTGGATTAAGGGGATCTGTGCGTTTAATAGGGTTGCCATCTGCCGACTAAACAGCGTGATGTCTTCTGGATTGATGTTTCGATTAAATCGTTCGGACCAGGTTCGTTGTATTTTCTTTATTTTTTGTGCGGTGATCCCTTGTTGGTGCAGCAACACTTTGGCAACAGTCGGGCTCTGGGCTTGAATGTTGCCAAAGGATGGTAGGCCCGCGGCGTCCAAGCCCACCCATTTATATTGTGTGAGCAAAGGACGGCGCTGGCTTGGGTGCCCTAGGTGAGGTCGCGTTGCTTTTCTCCGGTATAGAGTTGGCGTGGCCTGCCAATTTTTGATTTTGATGCCGCCATTTCCATCCAGTGCGACATCCACCCTACAGTACGAGCTAAGGCAAAGATAACGGTGAACATGTTGGTGGGGATCCCGATGGCGCTCAAGGTGATACCTGAATAAAAATCGACATTGGGGTATAGCTTTTTCTCAACAAAATAATCGTCTTCTAAGGCGATGCGTTCTAATTCCATGGCAAGTTTGAAGAGCGGCTCATTTTGTGCGCCTAGCGTTTCCAGCACTTTGTGGCATGTTTCACGCATTACTTTTGCACGAGGGTCGTAGCTTTTGTAGACGCGGTGGCCAAAGCCCATCAAGCGGAAGGGATCGTTTTTATCTTTCGCACGCTTAATAAAATGATTAATTTGGTTAATATCACCAATTTCATGAAGCATATTTAAGCAGGCCTCATTTGCGCCACCGTGAGCAGGTCCCCACAACGCTCCAATACCTGCTGAAATACAGGCAAATGGATTCGCGCCGGTGGAGCCCGCCAAGCGCACGGTGGAGGTTGATGCATTTTGTTCATGATCCGCATGCAAGGTAAAAATGGTGTCCATGGCGCTTACAATGATGGGATCGGGTCGGCTTTCTTCGGACGGGACACCAAACATCATATGTAGAAAGTTCTCGGCATAAGACATTTTATTTTGAGGGTACATGTACGGTTGCCCAACGGAATACTTATAACTCATCGCGGCCAAGGTGGGCATTTTTGCAATCAAGCGAATGGCGGATGTGTAACGATCCTGTTCGCTGTTGAGATCCATAGAGTCATGATAAAATGCAGACAACGCACCCACAATCCCGACCATGATGGCCATGGGATGTGCGTCGCGGCGAAAACCATTTAAAAACTGGTACATTTGTTGATGCACCATGGTGTGATTAATAATCAAGCCATTAAAATGTGTCTTCTCCGCGTCGTCAGGGAGCTCTCCGTTGAGTAATAAGTAGCAGACATCCAGGAAGTCTTTCTTTTTAGCTAATTGCTCGATGGGGTAGCCTCGATAAAGCAAGGTGCCTTTGTCGCCATCGATGAAGGTTATTTTCGATTCGCATGAGGCGGTGGAGACAAAGCCGGGATCAAACGTGAACACACCCAAGGCACTGAGACGATTGATATCAATGACATCATTGCCAAGGGTTGGCGTGTAGATAGGGAGGTCAACAGGCTCTCTGCCCTTGAGGCTTAGTCGTGCCATTTTATCTGTCATGGGTGCTCCTGTTTTAAACGCGTGACTTGATTCTTATTTGCTCTAGGCGCACTATATAAAAATGCTGGCCGACAGTCAATTTTTCCAGAGGGAGAATGCGTTAATGAAAGGGTTTCGATTCGTTTCTATGTTGTTTGGTGTGTTATTTTCTGCGCTAGCCATCGCGTTCCCTTGTTATATGACGTTGGTGAAAGACAGTTGTTGGACAAATTACAACGTCACCGTCAAAGTGAATGATACGAGTAAAGACAAGGTTATTGCAACCATCAACGTACCAGAGGATAAACAATGGGTTCGCGCTAAATTTGAGTGTGAGCCTAAGCAAACGTTTATGCTCATCGCATCCTTCATGCCAGCGTTTTGGAAGGCGGATGAAGGCAAAGAGTATCCTGCTAAACGTTATTGGGCCCTTCCAGAAACGATTGTCGGGAAGACCCGCGCGTGGAACATGAATATTTGTTACCCGGCTGATTTCTCAGCCGTGCCGCTTCCCCCTGATGCGTCGGGGAAATGCGCATGTGACATGACAAAAATTCCGTCGGTTAAACCCGTAAAGGATTGATTGAAAAACGTTATTGTACTAGCATGGTCGATGAGAGAATGAGAACATGAGTCTAAATAACAAGGAGTGTAAGATGAATAAATTATTAGTGTTACCCGTTTTATTGTTCGGCGTTGCTACTGGTAGCGTGTTTGCAACCACAACGACTGACCCTGTGACAGGCGCAGTACAGGGCACAGAGCATGTCGCGAAAGGTGTGGGTAACGGCACGGTCAATGCGGCGAAGCATGTTGGCAAAGCGGCGAAAGATGTGTTGGTTGGAACAGGTAAAGCCGTTGAAGCAGTTGGCAAAGGCGCGGCTGATCTCGTAACCGGCAAATAGCTGCGTGTTTGTTGTAGAGGGCGTCCCGTTGCGTGCGCCCTTTTTTTTTGTTGCACGGTCATCACTGTTTCTGCAATACCCCATAAAAAAAGCCATCCATGTTGGATTCTCCGGGTAAAATTTGCCAGCCATGGCCTGTTTTTTTGCCCCATGCGTGTGTTTTTGGACACGGTGTGCAATCACTATGCCTTGCCACAAAGCCTGCCAGTTGTTGTTCATTTTCTTCTGGCATCACCGAGCAGGTCGCATAAACCAGGAACCCGCCGGGGGTGAGTAATGGCCAGAGGGCCTCTAAGAGATCATATTGCACCGCGGTAATTGCGCTGATTTCGTCTTCCGTGCGCAGGCATTTAATGTCCGGGTGGCGCCTGATAACGCCCGTGGCGGAGCAGGGTGCGTCGAGTAAAATGCGGTCAAAAGGCACGCCGTCCCACCAGTCATTGGGGGCCAGTGCGTCGCCTGCAAGCAACGTGGCTTTCAAGTGCAACCTGTTTAAATTATCACGCACGCGCGACAAACGTCTGGGGTCAATGTCTAGGGCCACGCAGGCACTGAGATTCGGTTCGGTTTCTAAGATGTGGCAGGTTTTTCCGCCGGGGGCACTGCAGGCATCCAAAACACGGAGTCCGGGTTTTAAAGCAAGCAGCGTGGGAGCTAATTGAGCGGCCTCGTCTTGTACCGCAAGCCGACCCTCAGCAAACCCCGGGAGGACGTGCACATCGCATGGTGTGCTTAACGTCATCCCATGCGTGGCATGGTGGTGGAGTGCTGCGTCCAAGCCCGCTTGGTTTAACTCAGCCAGGTAGGCGCTTGCTGTGGTGCTCTGAGCGTTCACCCGTAGACTCATCGGAGGATGAAGGTCATTGGCGTTTAGAATAGCTTGCCAATCAAGCGGCCAGGCGTATTGCATGCGTTTGACAAACCAGGTGGGATGGCCGTAAATAAAGGCTGTATTTTGCTCAAGTCGTTCAATGATTTCTGCGCGTTCACGGCAATAACGTCGGAGCACCGCATTGACCAATCCTTTTGCCCAGGCCGTGTGTTTCGGTGCAACCAAGGTCACGGTTTCTTTGACTACGGCGTAGTCTGCAAGACCTAAATAATGCAGTTGGTAAAGTCCCATTAAGAGGCTAAGCCAGATCTCTAATCCTTTGGGTTTTTTAGTCAATAAGGCATGCGCTAACGCGTCGAGACGAAAATAATGTCGACACACACCAAAGCACAGCTCGCGTGAAAAAGGAGAGAGAGGCCCGGTTAGATGAGACAGCGGTGTATTGTGTTTAAACACGGTAACCAAGGCATCGAGGGCCTGTTGTCGTTCACTTTTTTTCATAAAAGAACCACGCCAACGTCGATTTGTCTTCGTCCTGCGTGTAACCAATCGGCAACCGGCATGGCACGTGCTCCTGGATATTGTATGGTTTCTAGCAGCAACGTGCCGTCTCCAGTCGCTACGGCAATGCCTGCAGATTCGATGGAGAGGATGGTTCCTGGCGGCGCGGGTTTCATGCCCTGGATAATACGCGCTTGGTGAACGCGAATGGCTGTGTCGTTGTGTTGACACGTCGCAATGGGCCAGGGATTAAAGGCGCGAATGTGTTGATCAAGGATGATTGCAGTGTGTTGCCAGTTGATGCGCGCGTCGTCTTTGTTAATTTTTGGCGCGTAGGTGGCTTTCGCGTTGTCTTGTGGTACTGGCGTGGCATGTTGGGCCGCGAGCGCATCCAGGGTGTTAAGCAACAGCTCAGGCGCTAAACGCGCGAGGGTATCGTGCAGACTTTGTGCGGTATCGTTGGATGCGATGGGTGTTGTCCGTTGAGCGAGGATAGCACCTGTGTCCATGCCACGGTCCATTTGCATGAGGGTGATGCCCGTCTCGGCGTCGCCATGGAATAAGGCCTGTTGGATGGGCGATGCACCTCGCCAACGCGGAAGAAGTGAGGCGTGAACGTTGATGCATCCTAATCGGGGTAGTGTTAAAACGGCCTGCGGCAACAGTAACCCGTAGGCAATGACAATCAAGACGTCAAGCTCGAGAGCGGCTAAGGTGTGTTGCGTGAGTTCGTCTTTAAAATTCAACGGCTGGTGAATGGGGAGATCGTGTGCCTCGCCCCAGGTTTTGACGGCGGATGCTTGCATTTTTCGTCCGCGTCCAGCAGGTCTGTCCGGCTGAGTGTAGATGGCTTTTAAATGGTGTTTGGAGGCAAGCAATGCATCGAGACAAGGCAACCCAAACGCAGGCGTTCCTGCAAAGGCAATCGTTAGTGTGGTCATAAGGGACGGGCTTTGTGGCGTTTAAATTTCATTAGTTTTTTTCGTACCATGGCTTGTTTTAAAGGGGATAGTCGATCGACAAATAATTTGCCATTGAGGTGGTCTATCTCGTGTTGAAAACACTCGCCAAGGAGACCGTCTGCGGACATTTCAAATACTTTTCCGAAACGATCGAGCGCACGAATGGTGACGTTGTTAGCACGAATAACGGTGTCGTAGGCCCCTGGAACGGACAAACAACCCTCCATGTATTCCATTTCGCCCTCAGATGCAATTATTTCAGGGTTAACAAGAACCAGTTGCTCTGCTTTGTCATCGCTAGCATCGACCACCGATAAACGCACATTAATGCCGATTTGTGGTGCCGCAAGCCCTACCCCTTTGGCGTGATACATGGTCTCAAACATGTCATCGATGAGTGATTGTAATTTATCATCAAAGACATCAACAGGGGCATTCACTTGCCTTAGGCGTGGATCAGGCAGGTAAATAATTTTTCGTATGGCCATGAGTTATCTAGTTCATCGGAATAAAGACGTGCTATTATGGCCAATAGCATGTTATCCCGCAAGGGATCTGTTTTTTCTTACCTAACGATGCAATGGATGATGTCGTAACCTCATGAACAACACACACTGCCTTCTTGCGTTAAATCGCATGAGTATGGTCGGGCCGCGTACCGTCAGTAAATTGCTGAGGCGTTGGCCTGAACTCGATGAATTATTTCGCCTTTCTTCCGATGAGCGGATACGAGCTGGCTTGACGCCGCGTCTCGCACGAGCGCTAGCCACGGTGGATCAACACGGAATTGAAGCGGATTGGCGATGGCAGGAAGGGGGCAACCGGTCGTTATTGACTTGGTTTGATCCTGCTTATCCGTCGTTATTAAAAGAAATCCACGACCCTCCTCCCGTGCTTTACGCACAAGGGTTGCTTGATTGTTTTTTACAGCCCATGCTGTCAATGGTCGGTACACGTAATCCGTCAATCAGTGGCAGTGAAACAGCGCGGCAACTTGCCTTTGAGCTTGCAACACACGGGTTAACTATTGTTAGTGGATTAGCCCGGGGAATTGATGCGGAGGCGCACCAGGGTGCCTTAACGGCACGAGGGAAAACGATTGCGGTGATGGGGACGGGAATTGATTGCATTTATCCGCGGCAGCATGCGAAACTAGCCGACAAGATTACGCAAAGTGGGCTCATCTTAAGTGAGTTTCCTTTAAAAAGTCCACCGACTGCTGGACATTTCCCACGCAGAAATCGTATAATAAGTGGCCTATCATTAGCCACACTGGTAGTTGAGGCGGCAATTAGGAGTGGTTCGCTCCTGACTGCGCGTTTGGCCTTGGAACAAAATCGTGATGTTTTGGCGATTCCGGGCTCTATTCACAACCCGCAGGTGATGGGGTGTCATCGTCTCCTGCAGCAAGGGGCGACGTTGGTCACGTCAGCACGGGATGTGCTGGAAGAAATCCAAATGGGATGGGGTGATAAGCGGAAGAAAGAAGAGATTATTTCTCTTTCGGGTGACTCTGGGCGTTTAGTCCAATGCATGGGTTATGAGTTGACCACGGTGGACCAATTAGTTGTGCGAAGCGGTTTGCCTGTGGAAGACGTCGTTTGTGATTTGGCCGAACTAGAATTAGAGGGCATTGTTCAAGCGATGCCTGGAGGCTATATGAGGTGTACATTATGAAAGATAGCTTATTTGATCTGTTGTTGGATTTGTTTGAAAAAACAATCACGCAATTAAAAGAGTCCTACCCTTTAGCACTGGCGAGTGATGCGGATGTTGACGAACCGTCTGAACCCCAAAGCTTGTCACCTTTAGGGAAGAAAGCAACGGTTCATATGGCGTTGATTAAGTCAGCGAGTACTGGTTCTTTTCGTGTGTTGACGCCGGATGAACGGATGAGACTAACCAAAGCAAGTTATCAGTTTTTAGAGCGATTGAGTGCATGGGGAATCATTTCAGCGGATGCCATGGAGTTGATTCTTAATCGATTGATGTTTTCTGAGTCACGATTTGTTCAATTGCATGAAACGAAATGGACCATTCGTAACACACTGGCGGCGACGATTGACGCGGAGCAACTTGCTTTTCTTGATTTGGTGCTGTATCAAAAAGAAAACGGACTTGCGTCGAATTAAGCATAAAAAATCAAGCATAAAAAAGGCTAATCTCGAATGAGTAAGTACCTCGTTATCGTGGAATCGCCCGCAAAGGCAAAAACCATTCAAAAATACCTCGGCGATGATTACGACGTATTGGCTTCTTATGGGCATGTACGTGATTTGCCCGCTAAAAAGGGATCTGTTGATCCCGGGCAGGGCTTTGCGATGACGTATAGCGTGATTGAGCGCAACGCACGTCACGTAGAGCTCATTGCGAAAGCACTGAAAAAATCCGAAGCGCTGCTTCTCGCGACTGACCCTGATCGTGAAGGCGAGGCCATTTCTTGGCATGTTTATGAACTGATGAAAGAACGGAAGCTGCTTGAAGGAAAAACAGTTCAACGTATTTTTTTCAATGAAATTACGAAGTCAGCGATTCAAGAAGCCATCAGTAATCCGCGCGATATTGCGATGGATTTGGTCAATGCGCAGCAGGCAAGGCGCGCGCTGGATTATTTGGTTGGGTTTAATTTATCTCCTCTTCTTTGGAAAAAAATTCGTCGAGGCCTGTCCGCAGGGCGCGTTCAAAGTCCCGCATTACGTTTGATTGTGGAGCGTGAGGAAGAAATTGAGCGTTTTATTGCACAAGAATACTGGCGGCTTCTCGCGCAGTGCGAGCACAATGGCGTCTCGTTTGAGGCACGCTTAACGCATTATCATCAAGAAAAACAGCAGCAATTTACCATTACTCAGGGCACGGACGCGCATGCAATGAGAGAGGCCTTGTTGCTCGACACCCAGGGTTTACTTCGCGTGGAGCTTGTTGAAAAGAAACAGCGAAAACGTCAACCCGCAGCACCTTTTATTACGTCAACACTGCAGCAAGAGTCGGCCCGAAAATTAGGTTTCACCGCACGAAAAACCATGATGGTCGCTCAGCAATTGTATGAAGGGATAGATATAGGTTCAGGCACCATGGGTTTAATCAGCTACATGCGGACGGACTCGGTTCATTTATCTTCTGAGGCAATTGACGACATCAGGGCGTACATTGGTGAGCGGTTTGGTGAAGAGCATCGGCCTAAAGATGCGCGAACTTATAAAACAAAATCTAAAAATGCTCAAGAGGCACATGAGGCGATTCGGCCTACGTCGATTAGACGCACGCCGGAGATGGTCCAAGCCGCGTTAACACCCGATCAAATGAAACTGTATAGCCTGATCTGGAAGCGTACCTTAGCTTCTCAGATGACCGACGCGTTGGTCGACACGGTAGCGGTTGATTTTCAGGGTGGAGAAGGCAATCGCTTTCGAGCGAATGGTTCAACCATCGCTTTTCCAGGTTTTCTTTCTGTGTATGAAGAAGGCCAAGATGATTCGAAAGAAGAGGATCAGCGAGAGGCGAGACTGCCCGCTTTTGTTGTTGGTGAAGAGGTCACGCTTCAGGAGCTGTCTGCCAATCAACATTTTACAGAGCCACCACCGAGGTACTCTGAAGCGTCGTTGGTGAAAGCGTTGGAAGAATTTGACATTGGACGACCGTCCACGTATGCGTCAATTATTCATACGTTACAGCAACGTGAGTACGTTGTTGTGGATAAAAAACGTTTTTTACCGACGGATGTGGGGCGCATCGTGAGCCGGTTTTTAACCAATTATTTTACGAAATATGTGGACTATCAATTTACTGCTCAACTTGAAGACACACTGGATGCTGTTGCGCGTGGCGAAAAAGAATGGGTTCCTGTTTTAGAAGAATTTTGGCAGCCCTTTATTCAACAAGTTCAAACCATCGATGAGCAAGTTCAACGAAAAGACGTGACGACGGAAGCATTGGATGAGTTGTGTCCTAAGTGTGAAAAACCGTTATCCATTCGTCTAGGCAAACGCGGTCGATTTATTGGCTGTTCAGGCTACCCAGAGTGTGATTACACACAAGATCTTGGGGTGGTGGGTGAGGCGTCAGAGCCGCAGGTGGTTGAAGGCAGGGCGTGTCCGGAGTGCACCAGCGCGTTGCACATAAAGACCGGGCGTTATGGTCGGTTTATAGGATGCAGCAGTTACCCGGACTGTAAGTTTATCGAGCCGCTTGAAAAACCAGCGGACACGGGTGTTGCGTGTCCTAAGTGCCATGAGGCGAGCATTTTAAAACGCAAGTCGCGTAAAGGAAAAATATTCTATTCGTGCGCAAGGTACCCAAGCTGCGATTATGCGCTGTGGAACGAGCCCGTCGCGCAACCTTGCCCGCAGTGTGCTTGGCCGTTGCTGACCATCAAAGAAACCAAACGCTCGGGCCGACAAACCCTTTGCCCGCAAGAGGGGTGTGGTTATATCGCTTCGGAGTAGTTATAGGTAAAAAG
>CANISA010000014.1 GCA_947470005.1 Legionellaceae bacterium
TGGCCCATGGCGGCCTAATGAGAAGAGCGTGCGTTGCCGGTTACGCCCTATGAAGTTAGGAAAAGATTAGGATTAAACTACACCAGTAATCTTGCTGAATCAACTGTAAATACACTCATTAACGATCGGCAAAAAGGTAAGAAAAAAATGTTATGGAGTCGTGATGGATCTCACAATGTTTTACAAATAAGATCATCGGATTTTAGTAATACATGGGCCAGTTGGCATGTTCAGAATGGAACGAGTTTACAAGAGCTGCAAATGTTAGGTGGGTGGTCAAGTTTTGAGATGGTGTTGCGTTATGCGCATCTATCGAGTGACCATTTACGTGATGCTGCAGATCGAATTGGCTCGATGAAATTAAGAGGTAATTTTGGTGAAAATTAAAAAAAGTGGGCTAGAAAGTGTGACAAATTTGCTACACCCACTTTTTCAACTTTTTTCAGACTTACGTAACCACTTGATTAATCTACGAAATTGGTGCGCCCGGAAGGAATTGAACCTCCGACCCCCTGGTTCGTAGCCAGATACTCTATCCAACTGAGCTACGGGCGCATAAAACTGGCGGAGAAAGAGGGATTCGAACCCTCGATGAGGTTTCCCCCATACTCCCTTAGCAGGGGAGCGCCTTCGACCACTCGGCCATCTCTCCGTTCAATGGAGCGAGAGTATATCAGCTCAGTATTGGGCGTCAACAGATAAGGGCACTTTTAATTTTAATATTTCTACAAATTAGGGTATTGTTGTTTTCTTCAGTCAGATTATGCTCGTGGGTGTATCCATGACGTCCACGTTTAAAATAGAATACGATTCGCCTTAAAGGATCAAAGACAAACGCGATTATATGCTGTCACAGGCATGTGCTAGGAGAGAGTGATGAAGCAAGCGTCGAATTTAAGTGGGAAGGCTGTGTATGTTGTGGATGGTAACCGCACGCCGTTTTTAAAAGCCAAAGGCTTGGGTCCCTTTAGTGCCTCTGATTTAGCTGTGGCGGCGGGACTCCCGTTGCTGATGCGTCAGCCGTTTTCACCAACGGATGTGGATGAGGTTATTCTTGGATCGGCGATGCCTGGGCCGGATGAAGCCAACATTGCACGTGTTGTAGCGCTTCGATTAGGCTGCGGTGATCGTGTGCCTGCTTTCACCGTCATGAGAAATTGCGCTTCTGGTATGCAAGCCATTGATAATGCGGCCATGCAAATTGCAAGCGGTCGTAGTCAATTGGTGTTGGCCGGAGGAATGGATGCGATGAGTCACGCTCCGTTACTCTTTAATGAAAAAATGGCATCATGGTTAGCACGTTGGTTTATGGCGAAAAGCGCGACACAGCGTGTTGGCTTGATCACGCAATTGAAACCGTCATTTTTTGCACCTGTGATTGCGTTATTGCGCGGATTGACTGATCCTATTGTTGGGTTAAACATGGGGCAAACAGCGGAGAAATTGGCTTATCGATTTCAGCTATCACGGGACGCAATGGATGCTTTTTCCAGTGAGAGTCATGCTCGTTTGGCTCGAGCCTATGCAGAAGGGCGGATGACTGAAGTCACGCCGATTATTGATAAAAAAGGGACTGTTTATACCCAAGATGATGGCATTCGTCCAGACTCAACCGTAGAAAAATTGGGCAAGCTTAAACCGTTTTTTGATAAAAAATACGGCATGGTGACCGCAGGTAATAGTTCCCAAATCACGGATGGGGCGTGTTTGTTGTTACTAGCCAGTGCCGACGCGGTCAAGAAGCATGGCTTGCATGTGATGGGACGTATTGTGGATTCTCAATGGGCAGCACTTGACCCCTCACAAATGGGACTAGGCCCCGTGCACGCGGCGACACCTATTATGCAACGTCATGGGCTGACTCCGAAGGATTTTAATTGTTGGGAAATCAACGAAGCGTTTGCGGCTCAAGTGTTGGCCTGTTTGGCGGCTTGGAATGACGCGGATTATTGTCGTACACAACTCGGTCTAGATGATGCCATGGGTGCACCGTCTTTGGCTTATGTAAATAAAGAAGGTGGTGCTATTGCTGCGGGTCATCCCATTGGGGCCAGTGGGGCGCGTATTGTTTTACATGTGTTGGAAGAATTGAGACAACAAGAGGGCGCGCGAGGTATGGCTGCTATTTGTATTGGCGGTGGTCAGGGAGGCGCTATGTATTTGGAGCGGGTGACAGAGGTGGGTCGTCATGAATAATCATAAGCATTGGGTCATAGAAATAGATTCAGATCATATTATTTGGCTTGGAATGAATCGGTTTGAAGAGCGAGTGAATACCATTAATGATGAGGTACTGGATGCATTAAATGGATTGCTTCATGATGTTTCTAAGATGAGTCATGCTAAAGGCCTCGTGATTCATTCCCTCAAAAAGAAAGGGTTTATTGCGGGAGCTGACATCAATTCGCTGGCTCAACTCGATACGCCGGCTAAAGCAGTTGATTTCTTGCGAAAAGGCCAGTCGGTCTTTGCTCGTTTAGAGGAAATATCGATTCCAACGGTAGCCCTGATCGATGGATTTTGCATGGGCGGGGGGATGGAGCTCGTGTTGGCTTGTGATTACCGATTAGCCTCGGACGAAGACGATACGTGTTTTGGGCTTCCTGAAATATTGCTTGGCTTTCATCCTGGCTGGGGTGGAACGGTCCGATTACCGAGGCTAATTGGTGGTTTTCAGGCATTATCTCAGATGATTTTGACTGGTTCGTCCGTACGTGCTCACAAAGCGAAAGCCCTTGGTGTGGTGGATGATGTTGTGCCGCTGCGTCAGCTGAGGCGGGCGGCGGTTTATTATATTAATCAAAAGCCACCGAAACATAAAGCCTCGTTTTTGCAATCCCTTACTAATGCTGCACCTGTTCGCGCACTTTTGGCAAAAGTGCTGCGGTATGGCGCCGCGAAAAAAGTTCGTAAAGAGCATTACCCTGCACCGTATGCAGTCATCGACCTATGGGAAAAAGAAGGGGGGTTCGATGATCGGGCTTATCTAAAAGAAGCGGACTCCGTTCATCAGTTGCTTAGTCAGGGCGACACAGCAAAGAACTTGATTCGTATTTTTTTATTAAGGGATCGATTGAAAGGGTTTGCTAAAGGCGTGAATTTTCGTGCACAACACGTGCATGTGATCGGTGCTGGGGTTATGGGTGGTGATATTGCGGCGTGGTGTGCACTTCGTGGCCTGACGGTCACGCTGCAGGACAAAGCATACGCACAAATCGCACCTGCTGTTGGGCGTGCCCACGCCTTATTTAAGAAAAAATTGCGTAAACCACGGCTGATTCAAATGGCAATGGATAGATTAATTTCTGATCCAGATGGTCATGGTGTTGGGCGAGCGGATGTGATTATTGAAGCGGTTTTTGAGAACCTTCACGTGAAGCAAGCCATTCTCAAGCACGTGGAGACACAAGCAAAGCCTGATGCAATCATTGCGAGCAACACGTCGAGTATCCCTTTGGAAGAAATGAGCCAAGTGATGACCCATCCTGAGCGGTTAGTCGGCATTCACTTTTTCAATCCAGTCTCGAAAATGGAGTTGGTTGAGGTGGTGAGAGGCGAACAAACGTCACTTGAGGTGGCACAGCGTGCGTGCGCGTTTGTCAATCAAATAGGTCGTTTGCCTCTGCCTGTGAAATCAAGTCCTGGTTTTTTAGTGAATCGTGTGTTGATGCCCTATTTATTGGAATGCATCCAATTGCTGGAAGACGGTTATCGTGCGGAAGTTATTGATGAAGCCGCTAAAGCGTTCGGCATGATGATGGGTCCAGTGGAATTAGCTGACACGGTGGGCATGGATGTTTGCCTCGCGGTGGCTGAGAATTTGATGGCGCATTTTGGTGGTGCCGTGCCTAAACGTTTGCATGAGATGGTTCAGGCAGGCAAATTGGGTAAAAAATCAGGTGAAGGGTTTTATCGTTATAAGCATGGCGTTCCCATTAAGCAAAAAATATCCAATGATAAACACGGCGAAGAAATAGCACATCGCTTAATTCTTCGTATGGTGAATGAGGCGGCTATTTGTTTGCGAGAGGGCGTGGTTGAAGATGCGGATCTGCTGGATGCTGGGATGATTTTTGGCACAGGGTTTGCGCCGTTTCGTGGTGGGCCTATGCACTATGCGAAGCAGTTTGGTCATGACAAATTGAACGCATTGATTGCCCAATTGGAAATACAGTACGGGGAGCGCTTTAAAGCGGACAAAGGGATAACGACCGCCTCCTTCTGAAAGCAAGGGGCCTACACGGCGCCCTTTTTTTTGCTACTTCACCCTGCGCCCTAAAGAGTATCAAGCAAGTGCCGATAATAGTTGTAAAAGTATTTTTAATATATAACTGATTGTTGTACTTAATTGGAGCGCGATAGCATGAAGGCATCTGACTTATTTTTAAAATGCTTAGAAATGCATGGTGTTAAAACCATGTACGGCGTGCCCGGTGAGGAAAATGCAGACATCATGATCTCACTGAAAAAGTCCACCATTCAGTTCATTACCTGCTCTCATGAACAAACAGGATCGTTCATGGCACAAATGCATGGTCAGTTGACCAATCTACCGGGAATTTGTCTTGCAACACTAGGCCCAGGGGCGACAAATATCATCACCGGTGTTGCACAAGCGAATATGGATGGTGCACCGTTGATTGCGGTGCTAGGACAGGCAGATAGCAAGCGATTACACAAAACATCGCATCAAAATATTAACTCAATCGAAATGTTCAAGCCTATCACAAAATGGGCAACAACCATTTTATCTGCCGATGTTATCCCTGAAGTGATTGCTAAAGCATTTAGAGTCGCAACGTCTGGCCGGCCAGGAGCCGTGGTGATTGAACTACCAGAGGATATTGCAAAAGCTCAAACAAGCGCGGTGCCCATTACTATAAAAGCACATAGCAATCAGGAAGAAACATCTGAGGCTCAAGTCAAACACTTCCTCGATATATTTCAAAAGAGTAAAACCCCACTGCTTCTTTTGGGTGATGGTGCGACCCGTACGGAAAGCGACAAATTCGTTCGAGAATTTTTAAAACACACACAATGTTATTCCTCTCACACGTTTATGGGCAAAGGGGTCGTTAGCACGAATTATGATCGTTCTTTAAACTGTGTAGGGCTTGGTTTGAAGGATATTGCTTTAGAAGCGTTTGAGCAGGCCGATTTAGTGATTTGCGTGGGTTATCACATGGTGGAATGGTCACCCGCCAAATGGAATATTGGTATCAAAAAAAACATCGTCCATATTGATGCCGAACCTGCAGAAATTGATCAGCACTATTTACCAACCTTGGAATTAATCGGTTCAATACCGCGAATCTTGCATCAAATTAATGCGAAGTTAACCGTACAATATCGAAAAAAAGATCCTTACTTTCAGCCTATTAAGAATAAAGCAGATACAGATCTTTCTAACGATGCAGATGATGCTGCTTTCCCCATGAAGCCTAAGCGCATATTGAAAGATATTCGGAGTACACTGGCAGACACCGACATATTGATAAGCGATGTGGGTGCACATAAGATGTGGATCGCGCGCCAGTATAGGGCTGAGCATTCCAAGACTTGCTTTATAAGCAATGGGTTCTGTTCGATGGGAGGAAGTATGCCGAGCTCTATGGAAGCAAAGCGCCTTTACCCTCATAAAAACAGTGTTGCCGTGTGTGGGGATGGTGGTTTTGTCATGAGCATTCAATCGTTATTTACCGGTGTTGCTCAGCATATCCCTTTTGTTGTCGTCGTTTGGCAGGACGGTCAGTACGGATTAATCAAATGGAAACAAGAAATGCAATTTCATGAGCACTCGTACACTGAATTGTACAATTGGGATTTAACTGCGATTGCGTCATCCATTGGGTGTCATGCGAAACATGTAACAGCAAGTAAAGATTTTGTACCAATATTAAAATGGGCTCTTGCTAATAAAAATAATCCAACCGTGATCGTGGTTCCAGTCGATTACAGTGAAAATATGAAATTATTTTACCATCTGCAAAACGAGATGAAATAAAAATGGAGAATATCATGTCCGAAATAATCACAATCAACCCAGCCAACGAAGAAATTTGTGGCCACTATCCTCTGATGAATCAAGAAGAGGTGAATTCAATTATAGAAGACATGCATCTCGTTCAACAGTCTTGGTCGCAAAGTGCATTATCATTACGGAAACAGTGCTTATTGAATTTGGCTGAATTGTTATTAAAAAATCAAGAAGAGGGTGCCCGACTTATTGTGCATGAAATGGGCAAACCCATGACTCAAGCCCTATCTGAACTAGAGAAATGTGCGCGCTTGTGTGAGTATTATGCCCATGAAGGGGAGCATTTTTTAAAGCCTGAATCTATTCAAACCGAATATTATAAAAGCTATCGTTCATTTGAGCCATTAGGTATTATTTTTGCCATCATGCCTTGGAACTACCCTTTTTGGCAGGTATTGCGATTCGCGGTGCCAAACCTCATGGTTGGAAATGCGGGTGTATTAAAACATGCCCCCAATTCAACAGGCACAGCATTGTATATCGAGCAGCTTATTTTAAAGGCAGGTTTTCCAAAAGGTTTATTTCGAAGCCTTGTTATCGATGTGTCGCTTTCACCGTTCATTATACACCACCCGCACGTCATGGGCGTGACCCTTACCGGTAGCAATCTGGCTGGAAAAAGTGTGGCGCAAGAAGCCGGTGCTGCATTGAAAAAAGTGGTTTTAGAGCTAGGTGGCAGTGACCCTTATGTGATTTTAGACGATGCGGATCTTTCCCTTGCTGCAGAGCAATGCGTTTCTTCCCGCTTAAATAATGCGGGTCAAGTATGCATTGCTGCAAAACGCATGATTGTCGTTGAAAAAGTCAAAGCTGAGTTTGAAGCCCTCGTGCTTGAGAAAGCAAAGGCCTATGTCATGGGTGATCCATTGGACTCAAAGACATTACTGGGGCCTATGGCTCGTGAGGATTTACGCGCGAAATTGCATGAACAAGTACAGCGTTCGATTCAAGCAGGCGATCGCTGTCTACTAGGGGGCACATTACCAAACAATAAAGGGTATTATTATCCTGCCACCGTTCTTACGGATGTATCCGTTGATTCGCCTGCTTTCTGTGAAGAATTATTTGGACCTGTGATTTGTATCATTGAAGCAAAAGATGAAAATGACGCCATTCGCCTTGCGAATACAACCGAATTTGGCTTGGCTGGAGCGGTCTTTACCCGCGATATAGTAAAGGGTGAAGCGCTGGCACGAAAAGCAATACATGCCGGCACTTGTTCTGTGAATGTGTCAGTCAAGTCTAATCCACGGCTACCCTTTGGTGGGATCAGGCAATCTGGCTATGGGCGTGAATTGTCTCTGGAAGGCATGCGTGAGTTCGTCAATATTAAAACGGTGATTGTGGAAAAATAAAAATTGATTAAGAATAAGGGAGTCTAAACGGCGCCCTTATTCTATTCCCGTTTAGTTTGCTTTTTGTAGTGCCTGGATGATAGCCCCTAAAAACCGAGTTGCTTCACCTCCGGTGACTGCACGGTGATCAAAACTCAGCGAGAGAGGGAGAATGTGGCGCGAGTGAATCGTTCCTTTTTCGCTGATTACGCCCTCGTACAAACGCCCCACGGCGAGAATGGCAACCATTGGGGGTACAATGATGGGGCTTGCGAAACGGCCTGCAAATTTGCCGAAATTAGATAGCGTGATTGTTGAACCGTGAAATTGCTCAGGTGGGATGGTGCGGGTTTGGACGCCTTGCTTGTAATCATTAATCATGTGGCGAAGTGTTGCATCGTTGTGTTTTGCCGCGTTATGGATGACAGGGACAAAGAGGCCTTCAGGGCTATCCATGGCAAGGCCTAAATTGACTTCAGTGAAGCATTTACGTGCGCTATGCGCGGTGTCAAACCATGCATTGAGCGCAGGCTCTACTTGGCATGCCGCACACATGGCGCGAATTAAGCGCAACGTTATATCGCCTTGTTTTATCCAGGAAGACACGTCTACTTCGTCAAACAGGCTGACTGGCACCACGTCACGATGAGATTGGACCATGCTGTTTAACATGGCTCGACGAACGCCACGAAGCGGCTCAAAGCCTTCGGGCGGCGTTGATCGCTGGTCTACTTCGCGTTGAATGTCTTCGCGCGTGAGCGTGCCGTGCTCGCCTGTGCCGGTTAATGTGTGGAGATCGATGTTCCATTTTTTAGCTAGCATGCGAATGGCTGGCGTGGTTCTGGCGCGGGCAGGTGATGATGAATCTGAGCCGATGATAAAGTGATCGTCACTCACGTCGGTACTTTCTTCCAAGTTCCCAACGACGGTTCCTTTGTCTTCCCGCGCGTTGCTTGCCAGCGCGAACTTAACCAAAGGCGATCCGGTTTTAATCACATCACCGGGCTTTCCAAACAAAGACTCAATCGTGCCACTTTGTGGACAAGGAACATCCACAACGGCTTTGGCCGTCTCCATGGAAACAAGCGGTTGGTCGGTGGTGACGACATCGCCTTCTTTAACAAACCATTCATGTATTTCCGCGTCGGGTAAGCCTTCACCTAAGTCGGGTAAGTTGAAAATAGTCATAATCACTCCATGATGCTTATCACGCTTTGTTTAATGCGCGCTACACTCGGGATGTAGTATTTTTCTAATTGAAAATAGGGCATAACGATGTCATACCCCGTGACTCGTTGCACCGGTCCCAGAAGTGCGTCCATGCTGTTTTCCATGATTTGTGCGGAAATTTCAGCGCCTAGACCGCCCGTTTTAGCTCCCTCATGAACAATAACGCAACGCCCGGTTTTTTCAACGGATCGCAGAATTGTTTCTATATCAAGGGGTTTGATACTGGCAACATCAATAACCTCAACGGATAAACCCTCTTCTGTTAGTTGTTTTGCCGCTTGCATGGTCTCATGGACGCTCGCGCCCCAGCTAATTAAGGTGAGATCCGTACCTGTTTGTAAGGTGAAGCATTTTCCTAAAGGAAGGGCGACGCCGTCATCGACGACCGGTTGTTTAACCAGTCGATAGATGCGCTTGGGTTCAAGAAAGATAACAGGGTCTGGGCTACGCATGGCGGCAAGTAAAAGCCCGTACGCACGTCGTGGTGAAGAAGGAATCAAGACTTGCAGTCCAGGAATATGTGCAAACAAGGCTTCAGTGCTTTCAGAGTGATGCTCAGGCGCGCGGATCCCCCCGCCAAATGGCGCACGAAACACCAATGGGCAATGCAATCGGCCGCGTGTACGGTTACGAAAGCGTGCCGCGTGAGTAACAATTTGATTCATTGCTGGGTAAATAAACCCCATAAACTGAAATTCTGCAACGGGCTTTAATCCTTGCAGAGACATCCCGATAGCAAGCCCTGCGATCATGGATTCAGCCAGGGGCGAGTCAAACACCCGTCGTTCACCAAAACGAGCTTGAAGGCCTGCTGTTGCACGAAAGACCCCGCCATTTTTGCCGACATCCTCGCCAAAAACGAGTACGTTTTCATCGTGTTCTAACTCATATGCCAGCGCGGTGGTGACGGCTTCGACCAGTGTAATATCAGGCATGAGAGGCCTCCTCCATGGCGATGGCGCGTTGTTCAATTAAGTATTCGGGTAATTCAGCGTAGTGGTAATCAAATGCGCTGCTGATGAGTTGTGGTGCACGGTTTAAATAGTCGTCCACGGCCTGCTGAACTTCAGCGGACACGTCTTTAATCAGCGCTTCTTCGTGGACGTCACTCCATAGATTTATCTTTTCGAGGAAATATCGAAAGCGCTGAATGGGCTCTTTTAGAGTCGCTTGCTCGACTTCTTCTTTGGGTTGATACCGCGTGGCATCGTCAGCGGTGGTGTGATCGGATAAACGGTACGTGAGCGCCTCTACTAATGTTGGTCCTTTTCCTAGGCGCGCTTTTTCAATGGCCTCGCCGATAACTTGGCGCGTCGCAAGGATGTCATTACCATCCACTTGCACTCCTTCGAAGCCTGCGGCAATTGCTTTTTGTGCGAGTGTTTGTGCGGCAGTTTGTTGTTTGATGTTGACTGATATTGCCCATTGGTTGTTGTTTACGACGAACACGACGGGAAGTTTCCAGCAACCTGCAACATTCATGGCCTCATAAAAATCGCCTTCTGACGTTCCGCCATCGCCAACACAGACCACGGCAACGCGGGGTTGTTTGCGGTATTGGAAGGCAAAGGCAACGCCTGCCGCATGTAAGCATTGGGAGGCAATGGGTACGCAGATGGGTAAATCCTCAGAAGCAGTTGCAGCAGAAAATTGGCTTCCACGCTCATCCCCGCCCCAGTAGGCAAGAATTTCGGACATCTTAACGCCGCGTTGGAATTGAGCGGCATAGTCACGATAGTAAGGGACAAAAACGTCTTCGGGTTTCATCGCGTGCCCAATGGCGGTTGAAATGGCTTCTTGGCCATTAATGGGCGCGTACGTCCCCATTTTCCCGGTACGTTGAAGTGCGATTGCTTTCTTGTCAAAGACGCGCGCACGAACCATGCTTCGATAGAGTTCAAGCAAGACGGATTGATCGTGGGCAAAATGAGGCAACGCTCCAGAGCATTCACCTTGGTCGTTTAATATCTGTGTATAAGGGATTTCAAAGCGAGCAACAACGGTTGACACACTTATCTCCTTTAAGCGATTTGCGTCGGAATAGGATACTCATATTTTTTTATAAAAACCAGCAGAGTATGCGTTACCCAAGCTAAGCGTGTGTGTTTTTAACAACGAAATTATGCGTCTTTTTTATCCAATGTCGCAAAATAGTCCAATCGTGCGGCGATCTTTTTTTCTAGGCCACGTTGAACGGGATGATAAAAACGTTGTGTTAGACCATCTGGAAAATATTGCTGTCCAGCCGAATAGCCGTTTGGTTCATCATGCGCATAGCGATACGCTTTGCCGTGCTCTAGATCGCGCATCAGCTTTGTTGGTGCGTTACGTAAATGGATGGGAACGGGGAGGGATCCATGTGATTTGGCGGCCTTCATTGCGTTGTTAAATGCAACGTAAGTCGCGTTACTTTTCGATGCACACGATAAATAAAGCACGGCTTCTGCGAGAGCTAACTCTCCTTCGGGAGGTCCTAATCGCTCATAAATTTGACATGCATTTAAAGTGATCTCGAGCGCTCGAGGATCAGCAAGCCCAATGTCTTCACTGGCCATTCGTAAAAGACGTCTGGTGATGTAGCGTGGGTCGCATCCACCATCAAGCATGCGGCATAGCCAATACAGTGCCGCATCGGGTGCAGAGCCTCGCACTGACTTGTGTAGTGCCGAAATTTGATCATAAAATACATCGCCTTGCTTATCAAAACGTCGTAAATTTGTTTGTAGAATCGCTTCTAACAGGGCTTGGGTCACCGTGAAGGGGACGACACCTTGACCGGCTGCATCTGAAATAATTTCCAAGAGGTTTAGGACTTGACGGGTATCACCATCAGCGGCTCTAACCAGTGTTTCTTGTAATGCGAGTGGAAAATCCAATGTTAAATGGCCAAGTCCATTGTCTTTGTCGGTTAAGGCTTGTTGCAACACATGCATTAACTCTGAGTCTGATAAGCGTTTGAGGACATAGACGCGCATACGCGAGAGCAGGGCGTTATTTAATTCAAACGATGGATTTTCAGTTGTGGCTCCTATCACAATAAACGTCCCATCTTCAATGTAGGGGAGAAAGATGTCTTGTTGCGCTTTGTTAAAACGATGAATTTCGTCAATAAATAAAATCATGGCTTGGTTGTGTTGTTTCATGAGATTTTGGGCTTCACCCACCAATTGACGAATTTCTTTTACGCCAGACAAAATAGCTGATAAGCGCTCAAAGCGCGCATGCGATTGATTAGCCATCAATTGTGCTAACGTCGTTTTGCCCGTTCCGGGGGGGCCCCATAAAATCATGGAATGTAATATTCCTTTTTCAATGGCGTGACGAAGTGGTTTACCTGGACCGAGTAAATGCGTTTGACCGATGAACGTTTGCAATGATTGGGGTCGCATTCGGGTTGCAAGCGGGTGATAATTGTTGTTGATGAGGGGCGCTAAGGACATGAGAGGCATGGAATTATTAACAAGGGAATCGTAAAATAGTATATGATTTCGTGCGATTTTGTTAGATCAGGATTGATTGATGAGAAGGCTGAGGGTGCAATATAATGGCTAATTTTGAAATTTTTAAGTATGAACTGCTGATCAGAGAACATCATTTAGACACGTTTGGTCATGTCAACAATGCAACCTATCTTGAAATATTAGAAGAAGCACGCTGGGAGTTTGTTACTGCTCGTGGATTTGGGCTTGAAGCCATACATAAAGCGGGGCGTGGACCGATTGTCTTGGCGTTAGATATTAAGTTTCAAAGAGAAATAAAATTAAGGCAAACCATTCGAATTGAGTCCCAAATGATCGCGTATGAGAAGAAAATAGGCACACTCAATCAATGTATATTTAACGAACAAGAAGAGTGTTGTTGTCAAGTTAAGATGACGTTTGGGTTATTTGACTTGAACGAACGAAAACTGATTATGCCGACACCGCAATGGCTTGATGTTATGGGGATGAGCTAAGGCTTGAAATGCATGCACCTTAATCATATTGAACGTAATTAAAGAAAGCCATCCGATCTTAATTTGACTTAATTGTTTTTATTTGACGCACTCGGCGCTCTGAGCTCATTGGAGAGATGCATGAAGCATTGCGATTATTGGGTGTTCAAGTACCTGATAATACTGTTTCTTTTCCTCAAGGGGACATAACATCTGGCTATGTAATTTCTGCCGGACCGCAAGCAATTGAAAACGTAGAGGCTATTTTAGCTAGTCACCGGGCGCGCAGTGCTCCGCCGGTAATGAACCCTGTCCAGGACGTGCGTGATGTTACGCGTGCGACCATCCCTGGGGTGACGAACGCCTGTTCTGGGTACGTCCTTTGGAGATCCGTACACGGGACGCCAGGAACGGATCCCCACAGAGGTGGATCAGCTTACCGCTCGGCATTTACAAATTCTTGCTCGCCTAAAGGGAATTGAGCGTGCATTACAGCGTTTAGTGAATTTACCCGAAGGTGATCGCCGGCTCGCATTAGGCCAAGTCGCTCGAATTGAATTACCATTTAGTGCTACGAGAGATCCTCGCAGCCAAGAGGTACTCAATCGGATAGGAGCGCTTGTTTGGCAACTTGACGTGGTCTGGGGTGGTGCGCCGGCCGAAGATGTGCTTATTCCTCGCGAGGGTTATGTCAATGCGACGACAAACACCGGTGATAATCATGCTCCGATAGGGAATGAGGGTGGTTATGCAAGTGTCGATGCAATGATCTCCAGCAATGCCGTCGTTGATCATCTCAATGCCGCGGCGAATGAAGGGATAACGTTAGTGGTGTCACCTCCTTTTCATCCTGGATCGATCTTTTATCTCGGCTTGATGTTCTGTTATCTCAATTTTGGGAGGTTGAATATCAAAAACTTGTCGTTTTATTATCCCAAACTGCGGGGATGGCAGCAACGAATGATGACAGTCTGGACAGCTCGTTAATATACCCATTCAACTTGAAGGTACTGGTTTTATCGTCTGAAAATTATCATTAATCCGGTCCCGAAGTGACTGACCTATTTTTAATATTGTTGTTTCAAAAAATTCCGATATAGAATCTCGAAAATGCTTCGCCGAGGTAAAAAACACA
>CANISA010000015.1 GCA_947470005.1 Legionellaceae bacterium
AAAAATACCAAGCTATCATGATGAGCCGCTTAAGGGTAAGCGCGTTGGACAGCGTTCTATTCGATTAAATAGAGCTTACCGCGCAATTTACATCAAAAACAAGAATGGAGTGGTGGAATTTATTGAGGTAACGGAGGTAAATAAGCATGAATACTAATGATAATGTATCAATGAGCGAGAAGAGCCTTGCCTTTCTTGAGAATTTGACTCAACGAAAAGTAACCCTCGGTAATTTGCTTTGGTCTGTTCGTGAATGTGAAGAAATGAGTCAGGTTGCTTTTGCATCTATGTTAGGTGTTTCCCGTCAATATCTTTGTGATATTGAACATGGTCGGCGTATCGTTAGCCCAAAATCAGCTGCCGATTTTGCAACAAAGCTTGGTTATTCAACGATGCAATTTGTTCGTCTTGCTGTTCAAGATGAGCTTGACAAGTATGGCTTGCATTATGAGATCCATCTCACGGAGAGTAAGGCGGCCTAAACTTATGATTTAGGCATTCCAAAGTGAGTTAGAATGGCATTTTCCACTTCTTTCATATCAGCTTTGATCAACGGGGTCAGTGTAAGTTGATCTTTCAGTTAAGACAGTACTTGCGTTATTTGTTAATCAATATGTCCACACTAGGCCAACAGGCGATCAATCTTAGCATGAGGTCCACAGTGCAGCAATAGGAACGGCAAACAAGCGGTCGCCAAAAGCTGTGGTGTGATCACCGTCGTAAAGTAAGATCCCAATTTTCAGTTTGTCTTGAAGCAAGCCGGCTAATTTTTTTAGACCTGTTAAATCTTTCTGCATCACGGTGGAGGCGGCTTTGACCTCGATGGCGATGATTTCTCCGGCGCTGTTTTCGAGAATAATATCAATTTCAACGTTATCTTTATCTCGATAATGATAAAATTTGAGTCGAGCACCTAAAAAATTAGCCTGTTTTTTCAATTCATTAAAAACAAATGTTTCAAGAAGAGAGCCTAGCAACTGTGGTGTGTTGGTTAGTTTTTCTTTTCCTATGCTACGAATGGCACAAATGAGTCCTGTATCAATCAGATGAATTTTAGGTGTTTTAATGAGGCGCTTGTAATGATTATTGTGCCAAGGGAGCAAGGTATCGATTAAAAAAAGTTGTTCCAATAGATGAATGTATTTTTTAGTTGTTACTCGGTTCAATCCAATTTTTTCACCTAATTCTGAAAAGTTAAGCAAATGACCGGAGTACAATGCCAGTACCTCCACGAGTTTGGTCATCCTGTCATGGTGTTCAATATGGCCTAGGTCGCGAATGTCTTTTTGAATCAATGTGCTCAGGTAGTTCTCATACCATGTTGCAACGCGATGAGTTTGTTCTCGTTGGACCGGTTCAGGAAAACAGCCTTTAACGATTCGTTCAATAAGGTAATGGCGGACCCTGATCTCGCGTGTTTTAGGTGCGAGGCCTTGTTGTAATTCATGTAAAAACGTCGGTTGTCTCGCTAATAGTTCATACTCGGACAACGTGGTGATCTGAATCATCTCCATTCGGCCAGCCAATGAATCAGAAAGGCGAGGCAGAAGCAATGCATTCGCTGATCCTGTGAGTAAAAAGCGCCCGGGCCGCCTATTTTCATCAACAGATTGTTTGATGCTGACAAAGAGTTCGGGCGCACGTTGAATCTCATCTAGAATAACTGTCTTTTCAGGAGGTAAATGACGAATAAAGCCCACAGGATCTGTTTTGATGAAGTTCAATTGCTCAACATCATCTAATGAATAATAGATCCAATTTTCATCAATAAACGCTTTTGCAATGGTTGTTTTCCCGGACTGCCTTGGGCCCATCAGAAACACAACAGGGGTATCCAGTAAGGCTTCTCGAATGTTATCTTTAATCAGTCGATTGAAGATCATTGCTTCGTCCAATTATTCATTATATCGCCGTCCAATTGTTCATTGTATCGCCGTCCAATTGTTTATTGTAGTGTCGTCTAAATGATTGCAGGCAAGCACTGATTGAGGGAACAAGATACCTCAGGGTCAGACTCTATCTCTAGTGAAGGGGCAACCCCAGTAGTCGATGGCGTTGCTTATGGTGAAGCCTAAATGTAGGTATAGCTGGAGGGCGTTTTGATTGCTGGTTTCTACGCCGAGCGTGACGTTTGTTTGGGGCCAGGTGAGGGCGTGGTTGATGCAGTGGGTGATTAATGCGCGGCCAAAGCCTTGTCGTTGCAGGGTAGGGAGGATGGCGATGTCGCTTAGGTGGGCGGCTTGTGCGTGGCGGGCAAGGTGTGCTTTGCCGATCACGGCTTGTTCGTGAATGGCGAGAAAAAGGGTGTGGTCGGGGCGCATCAAGAGGTTAGCGAAACGGGTCTCGCTGGAGGGTTGGCCCACTGGGAAGCATTGGCTGTCAATGGCGCACAGGGTGTCGATGTCGGCAGGCGTCGCTTCACGAATACTCAGGGTATGAATGTTTAGGGCGAGGGGCTCGTGGCTTTTGCGCTGCATTTCGTATTCACTCCCTGCGTACTGAAGCCCGCGATGAAGGAGCTCGGCATCATACAGGCCATGTGGTGTTGAGAAGAGAAGGGTTTCGATGGGGCGGTCTGCCTGTATCAAGGCTAGCATGGTCTGCAACAAGCCGTGAGCGATGCCTTTTTTTCGATGCGTGGGGGCCACAAGAAGAGTTATCTCACCGACGTCGTATTCGAAGAAAAAAACAGCAGCGAATCCAATCAGCTGATTGCCCTCATAATGCAACAGGCTACACGGTCGTGAGCGATAGTGGGCCAGAAGATCGCGGTAGAGAGCGATGGCGTTGCCGTCTGCTTGTTTGCACGTGGCGACAAGAACGTCCAGTGCGGCAAGTGCCGTGCTATCGGGTTGTTGCGTATAAATAAGCATGATTATAACAGCACGCGTTAAGCGTCTGCTTCTTCCGCGATATCTCGGCCTGGGTACGCTTTGCGTCGCTCGGTTTTACCACTCAGCCACAACGGGCAGACCTCTAGAATTTGTGCAATTTTATCCAGTTGTGGTTCGAGGAGTACGGCATGACCAAAAATCATGGCGTTTGCTAAATGCCGTGTTACACCAAAGACTTTGGAAACGGCTTTGGTTTTTTCATTCAATTCTTCTGGGAGACCCAGCAGCGATAACTCACGGTTAAATCGCTGTGAAAATACTTTGCTATTCATGATATCAGTCCTTGATTGTGTTTATTCCTGTTTGTAATAATTAAGATCCAACTCCCTGGCGGCTTTTACATCATCCAAACGCTTGACTGGTAGGGTGTGGGGGGCGTTTTTGAGGTGTGATGGGTCCGTTTTTGCTTCGTGTAAAATAGCCGTCATGGCACGCACAAAGTTATCCAGTTCAGTTTTGCACTCCGTCTCGGTGGGCTCAATCAAGAGGCATTCTGGAACGAGCAGCGGGAAGTAGGCCGTGGGCGCGTGGAAACCATAGTCTAGAAGTCTTTTCGCGACATCCATCGCTTGGATCCCATGTTGTTTTTTCTGAGCACTTAAGGTCAAAATAAACTCATGGCTCGCGCGTCGGCCAGGGTAGGCGGGATCAAATCCGGCGTGGGTGAGTTCAGCAAGCAGGTAGTTTGCATTCAGTGTGGCGTATTGAGAGACGCGCAGGAGACCTGCTTTACCTAAGAGACGGATGTATAAGTACGCGCGCAGTAAGATGCCTGCATTGCCCATGAAACAAGACAGCCGGCCAATGCTTTGAGGGCAGTCGGTGCGTTCAGCCCAGCGGTATCGGTCGTCGGTTTTCATGACCACGGGTAACGGTAAAAAAGGCTGTAAGCGCTGGCTGACGGCAACCGGCCCTGAGCCAGGTCCACCGCCGCCGTGGGGCGTGGCAAACGTTTTATGTAAATTAAGATGCATCACGTCAAAGCCCATGTCTCCGGGCCTGACTTGACCTAAAATGGCATTTAAATTGGCCCCATCGTAGTAGAGCAAGCCCCCGGCTTCATGCACAATTCGGGCGATGTCTTTAATTTGGCGCATGAATAAACCCAGTGTGGATGGGTTGGTTAACATGATGCCTGCGGTTTTAGGACCCACGTGGCGGCGCAAGGCATCCAAATCCAAGTCACCGTCGCTTGCGGTCGGGATTTCAATGGCTTTAAAGCCACACATCACGGCTGATGCGGGGTTGGTTCCGTGTGCTGCATCAGGAATGAGCATTTCATCACGCGCGTGGTCGCCACGCGATTGGTGGTACGCTTTGATCATGGCAACGCCTGCAAACTCGCCTTGAGAGCCCGCCATCGGGGTGAGCGACACCGCAGCCATCCCCGTGATCTCAGCCAGGTATTGTTGAAGCGAGTACAAGGCCTGCAAAATGCCTTGGCTTGCTTCGGGTGAGGCAAGAGGGTGGTGATGCGTAAACCCTGGCAGTGACGCCGCCTTGTGTACGCCTCGCGGATTATACTTCATGGTGCAAGAGCCCAACGGATAGAAATGGGTATCAATGGCAAAATTTTGTTGGGACAGGCGCGTGAAATGTCGAACGACTTGTAGCTCGGAGCAGGCCGGCCAACGTGGAAGGGTTTTTCGTCGCAAAGCCTGCGGGATGATGCCTTCTGAAAGCGGGGTATTGGGCGCTTGTGAGCGCGCTTGTCGGCCGGTGGTCGATTGTTCAAAAATCAACATGAGAAGCCCTCCTGCTGTAAGTAGGCACGCAAGGTGTTTGCATAATAGGCGATATCGTCTGCTGTGCGCGTTTCTGTGGCACACACCAAGAGGGTGTCTGGGTAATCCGGATAATATTTTTCCACCGCAAAGCCGCCGACGATTCCTTTTTCACGAAGCGCGTTTAATAGCTCAGTGACGGGGCATGGCAATTGAAGCAGGGCTTCGTGAAAGAACGGGGATTGAAAAACCAAGGAGATGCCTGGAATCTGTGTTAACGCACTGACCAATGCGCGGGTATTGTGGTGGCATTGGTCTGCTACTTGAGCTAATCCATCGGGGCCAAGGAGGCTCATGTGGATGGTTGCGGCCGTCACGAGTAGTCCTTGGTTTGTGCAGATGTTGGAGGTCGCTTTGCCCCGACGAATGTGTTGTTCACGTGCTTGCAAGGTGAGGGTATACCCTGATTTGTCGTCCTTATCCACGGTGCGTCCAATGATACGACCTGGCATTTGTCGCACGTGCTGAAGGCGTGCGCTGAAAAACCCGACGTAGGGACCGCCTGACGCCATGGGGGCGCCGAAAGGCTGCCCTTCACCACAGGCAATGTCAACGCCGTGGGTGCCCCACAGGCCGGGGGGGGTTAATAAACCGAGCGAAATGGGATTGACACAGGCGATGCTGATGGCGTGCTGAGCGTGCGCCCAATCGCTAAGGCCATCTACATCCTCAAGACAACCAAAAAAATTGGGCTGAGGGATGACCAGTGCGGTGATGTCTTCGCCAGTGTAGCGGTCGAGGGCATGCAGCGGCGTTATGCCTTGTTTCGCATCCATCGGTAATGTAATGATTTCGATGTGCTGGTTGCACACAATGGTTTCAAGTGTTTCACGATAGAGCGGGTGAAGGGATTCAGGGACGAGCACACGGTTTGAGTGACTGGTTTTATTGAGGCGGACGGCCATGAGCACGGCTTCTGCAAGTGCACTGGCCCCATCGTAGAGGGATGCATTGGCCACATCCATGCCGGTGAGTTCGGCAATCATGGTCTGAAATTCATACAACAATTGCAAGGTACCCTGGCTCGCTTCTGCTTGATAGGGGGTATAGGCGGTTAGAAACTCGCCGCGAGAGGTAATGTCCCATACGGCCGCCGGAATGTGGTGCTCATAACTGCCCGCGCCGATAAAACAAAGGCCCGCCTGGTTGTTGCTGGCGAGTGCTTCGGCGTGTCGTTGCAAGGCCATTTCATTGATGCCCTCCGGAATGAGCTGAAACTCACCGTGGCGTAATGAGACTGGGATTTCGTCAAATAAGTCATCAATACGGGATACGTTCATGCGATTGAGCATGATTTCGGTATCTTCCGGGGTATGGGGGATGAAGGGCATGATTAATGATCCTCGGCGATGTGGTGTTGGTATTGTTCGGCACTCAATAGCTCGGCGATTTCATTGGGATTGCTTGCTTTTATTTTGACGAGCCAACCGGTTTGCTCGGGGGATTGATTGACTAAGGCGGCATTCTGCTGCACGGCTTCATTGATCGCTACCACGGTGCCACTGATGGGGGCGTAAAAGTCAGACGCCGCTTTGACTGATTCGACGACGCCCAGTTCATCTCCTGCTTTGACATCACGGCCTATTTCAGGCAGATCAATAAAGACCAGATCGCCGAGTAATTGCTGTGCATGATCCGTGATTCCGATGGTCATGTCGTGGCCTTCAGGTAATAACCATTCGTGGGTTGCGGTGAATTTCATCATGACGATATCCTTTGTTGTTTAAACGGGTCTAAATGGGCACACCGTGTTTGACAAATCGTGGTTTTCCGACGTGAGCCGGAATTTTTTTGCCACGAATATCAACGCAAATGATCGCTTCGGCGGTGTTAACGGCGGCTTCGGTCGATAGTCGTGCGAGGGCAATGGAATGGCCTAATGTCGGTGAATACGTGCCACTGGTAATGACACCCACGGGGTTCGTGCCCATGAAGACGGTTTGACCTTGCCGCATGACCCCCGTGCCGCTCAGCGAGAGGCCCACGAGTTGACGCCTGACGCCCTGGCGTTTTTGAGAGAGCAAGGCACCCATGCCAATGAAATCCCTGTCTTCAGGTTGCCATTTGATGGTCCAGGCGAGTCCTGATTCAAGGGGCGTGGTTGTTTCATCCATGTCTTGGCCGTAGAGCAACATCCCTGCTTCCAAGCGAAGCGTGTCGCGTGCGGCCAGCCCACAGGGCTTGACACCCGCGTTAAGTAAGTTGGTCCATAAGCCGGAAACAGCGTCCTCTGGGAGAATGATCTCGAGTCCGTCTTCTCCGGTATACCCTGTCCGTGCAAAAAACCAGTCACTTGTATCGACGCATTCAAAGGGGGCGAGCGTGGAAACGGCATCGGCCTGTGCTGGATTTAAGATGGTTTGTATTTTTTCGAGCGCAAGCGGCCCTTGAACGGCGATCATGGCGAGCTCAGGGCGCTCTTGAAGACCCGCGGAAAATCCGGCCATTTTTTCGCGGATCCACGGTAATACGCGCGCCTTGGTTGCTGAATTGAATACCACGCGATAATTGTCTGGCGCGCGTTGATAGACAATCAAGTCATCGATGATTCCACCGTGCTCATTGCAGAGGCAACTGTACAGTGCGCGACCAACATGTTGAAGTTGATCAACATCATTGCACAGTAGTTTTCGAAGAAATTGTCGACCTCCAGCCCCCAAGACATCGACAACGGTCATGTGTGAGACATCAAACATGCCGGCGGCAGTGCGTATCGTGTGATGTTCTTGAAGTTGCGACCCATAGTGCAGGGGCATTTCCCAGCCATGGAAATCGACCATCCTACCACCTAAACTCAGGTGATTCGCATGAAGAGGGGTTTTTGCAATCACGGCGTACTCCTTTACGGTGCGGCATTTTAGCACCGATTATACCTAGAAGTGTCTCATCATCAAGGGGGAAATAGGAGTATCTGCATTGTCGCTTTATCCTTCATCAAAAGCAGGATAAGATCCAGCGGGTAGAAGGGGATTAGCCTGGTCCGCCTGACGCACACGAGAGGGGGCAAGGTGGGAAGCAATCGCGTTTATTTTAGCAATCGCGAAAAAGTCAGCCGTTTTATGAACGGGTGGGATGTATTGCTTTTGATCGCGGTATTCTCAGCTCTTTTCTTCTTGGGCTGGGCAGGGCAACAAATGGCGACGCCGTATGCGCTGGGCGATCCATTGCCTCTGTCGCTTGACCCGGGAAATTTGCCTTTTTATGCCTTGCGCACGGTGCTGCGCATGTTCATTGCGCTTATTTTATCGATTATATTTACATTTATCGTGGGTGCACTGGCGGCTAAAAATCGGCGAGCTGAACAAATCATTATTCCCGCAATTGATATTCTTCAGTCTGTTCCGGTGTTAAGTTTTTTAGCGATTACGGTTACCGGGTTTATTCATTTTTTTCCAGGCAGCCTCTTAGGCCCGGAGTGTGCTTCTATTTTTGTTATTTTTACTGCACAAGTGTGGAATATTACGTTTAGCTTCTATCAGTCGCTTAAAACAGTGCCTGATGATCTGCATGAGGCGGCTGCGATGTTTCAACTCTCGGCGTGGCAATGTTTTTGGAAGGTTGAGGTGCCTTGTTCGTTGTCGGGTTTATTGTGGAACCTGATGATGTCGATGTCTGCGAGCTGGTTTTTTGTGGTGTTGTCTGAGGCCATTATTGTGGCGCATCAAGACATTCGATTACCAGGCGTTGGATCGTATATCGCCTTGGCCATTGAGCAACGTAACCTTCACGCGCTGGGTTATGCCATTTTGACCATGGTTATTGTTATTTTTCTTTATGATCAAATTTTATTTCGGCCCCTGTTGGCGTGGTCTGATAAATTTAAAATGGCAGATAATCCTGATGAGGACACGTATCAGTCGTGGTTGCTTGATTGGATCCGTCAAAGCCCATTGATGAAGCGTATGGATATTGGTTTGCAGTGGTTTAAAGAGGCGGTGGTCAATGCGCGTTGGCTTTGTCGAAGCGGCTCAACGACCGTACGAGAGGTTGATTTTAATCGACAACGGCGTTTGGATTGGTTCTGGAATATTCTCTTGTTGATGTCTATTTTGGCCGGCGGATATGCCTTATTTACTTATATTTTTACAGCACTTAATCTTCATGATGTGTTGCATGTTGCCTTTCTTGGTGCGATTACTGGCACCCGCGTTATCGTGTTGATCCTTGTGAGTTCGTTGGTGTGGATCCCCGTGGGAGTTTGGATCGGGCAGCGTCCGCACTTTTCACAAAAGACACAAGCAGTTATCCAGTTTGTTGCGGCTTTTCCTGCTAATTTATTTTATCCGCTCTTTGTGATTGCAATCGTGCGCTTTCACTTGAGCGTTGAGATCTGGGTGACGCCGCTCATGATTTTAGGTACGCAGTGGTATATTTTGTTTAATGTCATTGCAGGAGCATCGATGATCCCACGTGATTTGTGCTTGGTGGCCGATAATTTTGGTGTCACCGGTTGGCAGTGGTGGCGCCGGCTTGCGTTGCCCGCTATATTTCCGTTTTATATCACAGGTGCTATTAGCGCGGCCGGTGGGGCTTGGAACGCAAGCATTGTGGCTGAATGGGTGAGCTGGGGCAGCACGACTCTGCAGGCGACGGGGCTGGGGGAATACATCCACGCGAGCACCCTGGCAGGTAACTTTCCGAAGTTGGCGTTGGGGACGGGCATGATGTGTGTTTATGTGCTCCTGTTTAATCAGCTCATTTGGCGCCCCCTGTATCGTCTCGCAGAAGCGCGTTTTAATTATCATTGAGGGTGTATGGCTGAAACCATTATTGAAATTGAACACTTACGCAAAGCCTATAAAAAAGCCGCAACCCAAGAATTGCTGGTGCTTGAGGACATTAGTTTTAAACTGCAGAAAGGCGAAATTGTGGCGTTGCTGGGGCGATCGGGCTCAGGTAAATCCACGTTGCTGCGTATTATGGCGGGGCTTGTGGCGCCGACCAGCGGCCATGTTACTTACCGTGGTCAACGGGTGACGAGGCCTGTCCCTGGCATTGCGATGGTGTTTCAATCGTTTGCACTTATGCCGTGGCTGACTGTTTTGGAGAACGTCGAGTTAGGTCTCGAAGCGCAAGGCGTTGGGCGAGAGGAACGCCGGCGCCGTGCGATCGAGGCCATTGATATTATTGGGTTGGATGGATTTGAGTCGGCGTATCCCAGAGAGCTTTCTGGCGGGATGCGGCAACGGGTAGGCTTTGCGCGGGCGCTGGTTATTAATCCAGACGTGTTGCTGATGGATGAACCGTTTTCGGCACTGGATGTGCTGACGGCAGAAAATTTAAAGTCGGATTTATTGGCCCTCTGGCAGGATAAAAAAACCAATACCAATGGCATCTTATTGGTGACCCATAACATTGAAGAAGCGGCAACGCTTGCTGACCGCATCATCATCTTAGGCAGTGATCCAGGTCATATTCGTGCAGATTTACAGGTTAATCTTCCTCAACCGCGTGATTCGGAGAGCCCTGAATTTCGTGGGTTGGTTGATAGAATCTATACGCTGATGACGACCGGTTTTAGTGAAAAAGCCAAGCATGCTCAACGTGAGCGACAAATCAATTTAGGCTATCGTTTGCCCGATGTTGATCCCTCTGAGCTGTCGGGGTTGATTGACACCATGAAATCATTTGAAGCGAAGATTGATTTACCGGAGCTTGCCGATGAGCTTATGATGAATGTGGATGATTTGTTTCCTATCTTGGAGACGTTAGAAATTTTAGGGTTTGCTCAAGTTTTAGAGGGGGATACGCACCTCACGATGCTAGGCAAGCAATTTTCTGAGGCGGATCTTCATGAGCGTAAGTATTTGTTTGCACAGCGTTTATTAGAGACAGTACCGTTAGCACGTTATATTCGTCGTGTGTTGGATGAAAAAATGGGTCATCGGGTGTCAGAAGAACGCTTTTTAAGCAAATTGGAAGATTATTTAAGTGAAAAAGAAGCCGAGCGCGTGCTATCCACGATGATTGACTGGGGCCGTTATGCGGAGCTTTTTGCTTATGATTTTAATACCGGGATCCTCAGCCTTGAGAACCCCGGCTTTAAAAGTACCATGTAAGCGTGCCCACCAATGCGCCTGAACTATGGGCTAGGGCTAGAAAAGCAGGCCATGGTATTGATGACAACTGGAGGACTTTCTACTGATGCAGAAGCCGGTCCGCTTGCTCCAGGTGAAAAAAATGGGCTTGCAAAGGCATGGGTTGGAGACCGTAGTTTGGTGCGAACCGGCGACCCGAACACGGGAGCTGGCTGGCATACCGTGCTGTTTAATAAATCCACCGTGCCTTCGTATTCAACACCATGTGTTCCCCTCGTCTGCAATCGGCTTAGGTTTTGAAACGCATGATTGCACGTTTTACAACACAACTTAGAAACACCGATGCGTATTTTGGGTTCCGCCTCATCATTAAGATTATAATGTCTAGTGTGTTGTAGATAATAAGCAATTAATTGTTCAGCATGGAAATGTCGAACGAGTGATGATCGTAACGATTCACCCACAGGGATGGGCTCTAACTGAACCATGGATTCTGAGTTTGCAGAAAATTGACTGAGGTGACTTTCAATCTCATCACTGTTTTTAATCTTCCCCGCAGGTAGTAAAAGTGTAAATGAACCAGCGCCCAAGATGGCAGCTGTTTCTATTGTAGAAAAAGAGTCAGGGGTGGCCGCTTCTTCGGATAAGGGTCTTGTTGCGTTAACTAATTTGAGCAATGCTTGCGCCAAGAGGGCCTGATTTTGTGAGGTGCCTCCCGTGGCATACAGGTCAACCACACAGGCGATGATCAGGGTTGGTAAATCATCTTCATTAAAATCGGAGCGACCCACCTGATTAAGAAATCGTCGAATAAGGCCTACCTTTTGTCTAAGCGTCTCAGCCAAGAGGTCTGATGATTCGTTTCCACTTGAGTTTGCCCCAATAATTAACTCACCGTCCACAATTGTTACCGCAGAGACGACGGAAAAACCTTGCTTCAAACTCAAGAGCCTGGCTAGGCTATCGTAACGACGTTGGTATCGCTCATGGGTATAATGTTCTCTCCCATCCGTAGGTGCGCATGCTAATTGACTGTCTAAAATCATGCCATCTAGTTCAGTGAGAACGTTGTCTTCTTCCTCTGCTGACAAGCAGATGCCTGACAAGCAGGGATCAAATGTTTGTTCATCTAACGATTGCTTTAATAAGCTAACTGTTGATCTTAAAAATTCGGGGATGGACTGAGGCAATTGAGGACGTAGTTGAATTGATTTTTTGGGAGGCTTAAAGTAGGTATCAAGCAGGTTTTCTTTTTGCGGAGCGGGAATGCGTGCCACGTTGAGTTTGTTTGTTAATTGAGAGATTAGGTCTTGAATGGCACTATTTTCTGCTATAAATTGATTGATCATCTGAATCGATTGCGCTTGTGTGTAACGGCCTCTGATGCTGTAATTTAGCTGATTAAGTAATAGTCCGATGATATTTTTCTGAGCCCGTTCGCGTAGTTGATCGACGTTAGGTTTTTTGGGTGCTTTCTCGGCACTCGCGGCTGACGACGAGTTAGCTGAATTTTGCGTGGGATCACTGAGCTGCTCCATCATGGCTAATAATTGACGTTTAGGCATAGAAATTTCCTTAAATAACGTACGTTGGGTCTTGACCCAAGAATTAAATGTTGTCTAATAGGGTGTTATATATTCGAATGATACGAGGCGCGTTATAATCGCATGAGGTTTTATATGTAGTCAAGTATTATGTTGAGCGTACAAATAAAATCAACAAGGTGACAAATGCGATCAAAATAAGGCCTAAAATACCCATGCTTAAAAAGCTTTTGGTTATTTTTTCGCGACTATATTGCTCGGGCTGTGCTTTGATCGAACGGTAAGTAAACCAGGCAATCAAGCCAGCGCCCACGACAGCTAACAGCTGATATAATGTTTCCATTTTATACTCCTGGTGAAGGTTTCGCCTCAAAAGCAAAGGCATCCGAATACAATTGGCTGGCGGAAACACCATGTGCGACGAGCTCATCACGTAGGGTATAGACCATATCGAAAGGCCCCGCTAATACGATTTGCCAATCCCGCAGATCGCTCACACGGTGCTTGATGACGAGGGAAGGAATTGATTCTTTGTTTGTTTCTGACCGTCGTGAACAATAAGTAAACCATGGCGCTTGTTTTTCCCATACGCGTGCGAGGTCATCCATGTATAAATCGTCTGCTGTTCGTGCATTCCAATACAACATAACGGCGCGTGTTTGGCCGTCCATGAGCAATTGTTCAATCATGGCTTTGATGGGGGCGAAACCGGTTCCACCCGCAATAAACAGAATGGGTTTTATGGGATCCAATGCGCGTAAGGTGCATTGGCCAAGGGGCATGCGAAGGGTGACCAGGCTTTGCAGCGTCATCTCGTGAAGCAAGCGCTCATTGCCAGGGGTATCGTGGCCATGGCGAATATGCAATTCGTAGGTGCGAGAGGCATTGGGTGCGTTTGCGATGGAGTAGCTTAATGCATGCGGTTCTGAGATGAGTTGCAGATACTGTCCTGCTTCGTAATCGATGTAGGGTTCAGGGGCCAAAATAACGTGTAATAGATGCTTGGTTAGCGCTGTGGTGCGCACGACGCGTGCATGGGTTATTTGATCGGGCATGGATCCAGTCCTAAATGAGGCCAGTAAGCGTTCACACGTGCCAAAATATCGGGATCCATGACAATGGGTTTTCCCCATTCACGTTGTGTCTCTCCTGGCCATTTTTGAGTGGCATCTAAGCCCATTTTTGAGCCAAGTCCTGACACAGGAGACGCGAAATCCAAATAATCAATGGGTGTATTTTCCATCATGACGGTATCCCGTTGAGGATCCATGCGCGTGGTCATGGCCCAGATCACGTCCTGCCAATTGCGAGCATCAATATCATCATCGCAGAC
>CANISA010000016.1 GCA_947470005.1 Legionellaceae bacterium
AAGAAGGTCCTGCACTGACACCAATACCTGCATCACCGTAATGTCCTGTTTCTACAGCAAAACACAGGCTTGGCAGGATTGATAGAATTAAACTGTTCCTGACAGAATACGCGTTCATTTAAAAAATCCTTTTTTTACTCACCATCCGTGATCAATGGGGTGCGAATCAGACGGTTTATTACGCATCTGTGTCAAAGCAGAAAAAAACTCCGGCTTATTCAGGCCCATCGACGCAAAAATCTGTGGAACCCTGTCCCAGCTGTTTTCTTGCTGAATGCTCGCCACAATAAGCTCAAAACCTTTCTTTTTATCTTCAGGGAGACCCCAGCCGTTGATGTAACATAAGCCATGCAGCCGTTTAGCCTCAATGTGTAGCAGTGTCTCTGCTGCCTCAAGATAAGCTAGCGCTTCTTCATACAGCTGAGTCATCATGCGCACATTACTTTGGCTAGCAAATAATCCCAGCACTTCCCAACTCTCTCGCGCTTTAGCCTCGTCCAACAAGGACTTTCCCACAATATATTGAGCGGTAGCATCATCCAACATAGCCGACGCACGATAACACGCTAAACGTAACTCACGAGCAAAAGGAAACTTTTTTTTACCTTCTAACGGCGCATACATGGAGGCGAGGAGATGATACCCCTCTCTTTCTTTTTTTAGCATATCATCGGTCGGTGGATTGTGAACACGACTGCGCTGCATGACCACTAATTTTTTAGTTAATCGATTGATCTTAAAGCGTTTCCAAGAAAACATAGCTATTCCCTCATGTGGCCGGCGAAACGGCGATAGCCCACTGCATCATTTCAGCAATAAGATACACCAACATCATAATCAAGACTATTTTAATCACTAAAAAAACCAACTCTCTCCTGTCCTGCTTGAGGGGCTTCACTCGCTCGTCTTCATCCTTCAATAAAGGATTAGCCGTCGGTTTAATCTCTTCGTGGAATTGGGTCGACGACAAATACGCCAAGCCTGCAAACACCAGGGAAGCAACAAAAAGCCCCCCAAGCATCCACCACGACGCAATCGGCTCCGACAAACCAAAGTTATCCTGAAGCCAACTACTCCCATTAATAATAAACGCAGGGATATGATAGCTCCAACCAAACCAAACTCCTGGAAGGAGGTAAAGCGAGAGCGGCAATAAAAATAAACTAACTGCAAGAGAAAACAGACTTACAATAAAATACCTGTCATTTTTTTCCATCATGGCGTATACCAACCCCGCTCCAGCTAAAGCATAAGAGCAAAGTATGTCCTCATCCTGATTGATTCTTTAAAAACATAGCAGATTCCCCTGTGCTTGCCAAGTGTTTACTGGACGCCATTTTCATTGGACAGATACCCCTGTTCACCGGTATAATTCGCACACTTTTTCAACAGATAATGTGACATGAATCATCGAGTAGGCTTTGTAAGTTTAGGTTGTCCGAAAGCATTGGTGGACTCAGAGCGAATCATCACGCAATTGCGCGCGCAAGGTTATGATCTGGTTCCAACGTTTCAAGACGCGGGCGTGGTTATCATTAATACCTGTGGGTTCATTGATGCCGCAGTCAAGGAGTCACTGGATACCATTCGTGAAGCCATGGCTGAAAATGGCCGCGTAATCGTGACCGGTTGCTTGGGCGCGAAAGCGGACCTTATTCGAGAAGCATGCCCCGATGTACTGCACATCAGTGGTGCTCATGCCTATGAAGAAGTCGTACGTGCGGTACATCGCCACCTCCCTCCACCGACGGATCCTTTTACACAACTCATTCCACCTCAAGGGATTAAACTCACCCCTAGGCATTATGCCTACTTGAAAATCTCTGAAGGATGCAACCAAAAATGCACCTTTTGCATCATCCCTACCATGCGGGGAAAATTACAAAGCTATTCCATGGCGCAAGTACTCACGGAAGCCACGCACCTAAAAAATGCAGGGGTCCGCGAATTACTGGTTATTTCCCAAGACACAAGCGCTTATGGTGTTGACACGCGTTACCAAGCCGTTGAATGGAATAACAAAACACGAAGCACTCGCTTTTACGATTTATGCGAAGCATTGGGTGAACTCGGCATTTGGGTGCGTCTGCATTATGTGTACCCTTATCCTCACGTGGACGACGTTATCCCCTTGATGCGCGATGGATTGATCCTACCTTACTTGGATATTCCCTTGCAGCATGCAAGCCCTCGCGTATTAAAAGCCATGAAGCGTCCAGCCAGCACTGAAAATACCTTAGAACGCATTGCGAACTGGCGTACTATTTGTCCCTCGATCACACTCCGATCAACATTTATCGTGGGCTTTCCCGGAGAAACTGACCAAGAATTTGAATCCCTTCTTGATTTTTTACAAGCCGCTGAATTAGACCGAGTCGGTTGCTTTCAATACTCGCCAGTAACCGGTGCCAAGGCCAACGATCTCGCTGACCCCGTCCCCGAAGCCATCAAACGTGAACGCTATGATCGCTTCATGCAAGTCCAAGCGGAAATCAGTCGCAAACGATTGCGTGCCAAAATCGGCTCACGACAAACGGTGCTGGTTGATGCCATCAACGCCGATCAAATCATTGCACGTGGCAAAGGCGACGCCCCTGAAATTGATGGGCTTATCTACCTTCCACCAACGCCAGGCATTCAGGTTGGAACGCATGTAGACGTGATGATAACAGACAGCGATGATTATGATTTGTATGGCAGTCAAGTGTGAGTTATAAAATCATTTATATTGATACTCTAGATAGAGAGTGATATCTTTATCGTGTTATTTATATTGATTTGGCTTTTTATGACAAGGAGAGTGGTATGAACACAATCAAGGCATCCCGTTTAATTGCAAGTACACTTGTTGTTTTCCTTTTTTCTATGTGCGGGCATGCAGGAAACCCTAACGAACATTACGTCCAGCTCTCCAGCACAGAAACGCAGCCCGCTAGTGCAGCCATAAATGAGGCTACATTTGATGACGTAAATGGCATAAGCGATTTGGGTAGCAACAAACACAATGTAACCGTTCATGTCGACGGTATTTATTTTGCGATGCTATCTACACAAGTTGGCTCTGTTAAACAGAAAGACCAAGCCAGTGGGTTCATCGATTTATGGTTAAACAAAGAGGGTGTGCCTGTATCCTTTAGCAATACACGACAAAGCGTCCAGGCAGGAGAAACCCACGTCATGGTCACACAAGCTATCTTATCGCTCAAAGCGGGCGACACGATTAGCGTCGGATTTTCTGCAACAAACCCAACGCTTGGTTTAATTAGCATACCCATGAAAAACAAAGAACCTACGATTACTAGCGTTAATTTCTCCATGTATAAACTAAGTTAAGCAACCCCCGCGCGACGACAATGACTGAATTGCTCTTTTAGTCGCGCATTTCTTCTGTTGCATAAACCGAATCACGAATCGCTAATACATTCATGCAATGAGCCTCATCCACATCTAATCCCTTTCGCGTTAAAAAATGAACATGTAATAGGTGATGATAATGGTTATAAGCACGCCTCAATGTTTGATATTGTGCCCGTGTCAAGACCGCTTGCGCAGACAATTGATGTAATTGTGCCAGCGTGCTCGTCATGCGGGCTAGCGATGGGCTTGGGTGCAGCAGACCTAAAAATTGTGTCAAAAATTCCAGATCGAGCAACCCTCCAGCCACATATTTTACCGTCTCATACGCGACATACTTGCTCATTTTTATCCGCATGTTTTTAACCTCTTCTTGCAACATAAACGGCTCTCGTTTCACCATAAAAACATCCTGTTTTAACTGCAAAAACGTGTGCCGTATGGTGCTGTTTCCAAAGACAACACGCGCGTGCAAGAGCGCCTGATGCTCCCACGTCCATGCGTGTGCGCGTTGATACACCATAAACGCATTCAGGTGACTCACCAACAAACCCGCTGATCCAGAAGGCCGTAACCGAGTGTCCACGGAGTAGAGGACACCGGCCCCCGATCGCGTCGTTAACATGTATAGCATTTTTTGTGTTAAACGTATCACCAATCCTTCATCTGCAGGGGATGCCTCGTGCAAAAATACCACATCCAGGTCGGAGTCATAATTCATGTTCCGACCGCCGAGCGTTCCATAGGCAATGATTCCAAAACGTGATTTGATTTGCATAATATTAGGATAACGATCCTGCAATTGCTCACAAGCAAAATCCATCACCGTCAGAACGATGACATCGGCAACATCCGCTAAAAATCGCGCAGCCCGAACCGCAGTGCACCGGCCATCCAATTCCGCGCACGCCACTGACAACCAACACGTCAACTTAAACTCACGCAATATATCTTCTTGCCGCTCACTATCACCCAAATGAGCAAGTAAACCGTGTAATTTCCTCTTCAATTGATGACGTGATAGCGGCTTCCAAGCATGGCCTTGGTCGATCAAAATATCCAACAAAAATGGCTGACTCACCAACAATGAAGTAATAAAAGGGCTATGCTCAAACCAATGCAGTACGCCTCTAAGCGCGGAGATGTTTTCTGTTAACAAGGCCAAATAGGCACTTCGACCCACAATATTCTCAAGCAACTGAAGCACATGAAGCAAGACCACATCCGTGTTTTTCACACGCACCATTTCAGAAAGCAACACGACCATAAACCGATCTAACCGCAAACGAGCGGCTTGAGTCAGCCGTCGACATCTGGGTGCATGCCGAAATGCTTGTATTATTTGATAACATCGCAGGGCCTCCTTCACACCAAGGCTAGCCAACAAATTCACCGCCATGTTCAGTTCCACATGGCCTTGCCACACGTTCATCAACTGATTATCCAACACGCGCTGCTCATTTTCATATTCCTTGCCATTACCTAAGACAGCACGAAACGCATGACTCACGATGCGTTGATATTGATGTAAGCGATCCGATAACGCGTTAAAGCAAGAAAATTTCATCATGAGAAGCACATGCGCCTGCATGCGTGGATCCGTAGGAAGCGTATGTGTTTGTTGATCCCCATACGTTTGCACCGCATTCTCTAATTTTCGAAAAAATAAATAAGCGTGTTGTAACACGTCGGTGTGAGATAATAGCCCTTCTTGTTTAAGCGCCTGCAGCGCGTCCATCGCTGACTGCTTTTGAAGATACAGCAGTCGACCCCCGCGCATCAGCTGAAAACATTGAATAATAAATTCAATTTCTCGGATCCCTCCCTGCCCCCGCTTGATGTCATCCAACCCAGGATTTAAACGAACTTCACGATCAATCATTACCTTCATTCCACGCAATGATTCAATCACACTAAAATCAACGTAACGGCGATAAACAAACGGGGTAATCAATCGATGAAACCAAGGGTGAAATACACCGATCAAGCGGGCCTTCACCATAGCATAACGTTCCCAATCCCGTCCTTGCTCCTGATAGTAAGTTTCCATCGCTGCCAACGTAAAAACAAGCGGCCCACTTTCCCCATTCGGCCTTAACCGCAAATCCACACGAAAAACAAAGCCATCCACCGTCACGGTTTGAAATAATCCAATAAACTGCTGAATTACTTTCGTGTAATAGTGTTGATTGCTAAGCGATGGGTCACCGTCCGTCTGTCCCGCCGAAGAAAAAGTAAAGATCAAATCAATATCAGATGAAAAGTTAAGCTCGCGCCCTCCTAGCTTTCCCAACGCAAGCGGATACAAAAAAACAGCTTTCCCTGCTTCATCATAAGGCACGCCATGAGAAAGGCTCACCTGTTGAGTACAAAAGCGTAATCCGTGTAAAATAAGAGCATCGGCACAATCAGACCAAGCCCTCATGGTCTCTTGTGTATCGGCTAAACCAACCAACTCCCGTAACAGCAAGCGCAATAAATGGCGATGGCGAAATTCGCGTAAGCATGATGCAAATTCAAGGGGAGACAGGTCCAATGAGAGGAGGGTCACCTGCTTAACAAAATCACACGCATAAAGCGGCAGCCGGCAATCATCCTCAGTCAAGAGCGCGTTTAATTGGTCGCATTGACGCACAGCATAATCACTGACTTGCAACAATTGCTGGGCCGCAGCATACAGTGGATGATTGGTAATTACCCCATCATATCCTGGTTGTATCGTCTTCAGAACACCCACCTTCTTCTTTTTGTGCTATACAATTATATAACGCATACACAGAGTATGCCTAACGGGATATTCAGCATGAAAAAATTACTCTGGCTTACGCTCATCTTCCCCGTCATTCTATATGCCGCCGGGCAATATAAGACGCCGATACCTGAGAGTCAGCCCTTACGCATAGCAATCACCTCGTTTACCGCGCCCTTTGTGATGCAAAGCAGTTATGATCAATTTTATGGTTTTGATATCGCCATGATGGAATACGTCTGTACTGCCATACAACGACGTTGTCAATATGTGCCCATGAGCATGGATGAAATACTTCCTGCCATTAACAATCGGAGTGTCGATCTTGGGGTAAGCTCGATAGTAATTACACCCGATCGGTCCAGACTAGTTCAGTTTTCTCTCCCCTACATGATAAGTCAAGGGCAGTTCATTGGAACTGCGGCCCTCGCGAAACAAACGGTTAATAGTCAGGTATTAAATAATAAAAAAATTGGTGTCGTTCGAGGAAGCGTCTATGACGATCAAATTAAGTTGATGGGAATAAAGCACCTACGTGTCATCCCCTATCAATCAGGTGACCAAATGATAGCCGCACTTAAATCAGGTTACATTGACTTAGGGTTTCTTGACAGCCACACGGCGCAGTACTGGCAAGATAACTCCTCCGGCAGTCTCCATACGCTCGGAAAAGCCTTTCCAGTTGGTTTTGGTTTAGGCATTGTGGCAAACCGTGCAGATATCGCTTTAATTCAAGCGGTTGATATTGCTCTTATGCGTTACCAAAACAGTCCGAATTTTAAGACCAATTATAATCTCTATCTAAACAGTTTTTAGGAGCGCATCAGCGTGTGCCTTGGGACTCTTGCCACAGTGTAACAAACAACACCATGACGATGGGCCCGACAAACAACCCAAGTAAACCTAACGTTTCCACGCCACCCAAAATACCAAATAACACCGCAAGAAACGGCAACTGAATCGCTCCGCCGATTAAGACAGGTTTAATAAAATGATCGGCAAAAAACATTACCAGCGTGCCCCAGGTAAGCACAGCAATGGCCGAAAGAACCGCGCCACTACACCACAGGATCACAGCAACAACCACGAAAATAACAGGTGCTACAAAAGGAACCATGGCGGCACACGCCGTGATAAAGCCAAGTAAGGTGGGTCCCTGAAAACCAACCAAACCATAACAAATTCCCATTAAAATACCCACGCCAATACCAACAAAAACGGTCCCATTGACTGTACCGCGTAATGCTAAAGGCAACTTCTCGGCATAACGATACCATCGTCTTCCTAAACAGTTTTCACCAATCCGATTGATTGTTTCAACCAGCTGATCCCCATCGCGGTAAAAAAAGAATAAACTAAGTAACGTAAAACCCACTTGAAAACCGCGATGGACCAAATTAAAACTAACTTGCTTGATATAATGACTGGCTGGTGTCAGCGACAAATGAAGATTTGACAACCCGTGTTTAATATCCCCGGGTCGACCTAAATGAGTATCCCAATACAACACAGCTTCCTTACCAATCCAAGGCACATCTTTGATAAAAAGAGGCGCCTCTCCACCGTGTTGATTCGTCAATTGCAGGTAATTCACCAACACTTGTAGCTCTCGCACCAAAATGCTGATTAACCAACTCAGTGGCACAATCAATAGTAACGCTAACACGGACGTAAACAAAAAAGCGGATATATTGCGTTGACGACCAAAAAACACACGCCAACGTAAATACAGTGGGTAAGTCGCTATCGCAATAATCCCAGCCCAAACCAAGGAGGGGATAAATCGATGAATAATAAATAAGGCTAAAAAAACGACGCCAACAGTCAAGGCCATACTCAGGAGTTCTTTGTGATTTTCATTCATCGATCATTATCCTTATGCAAACACATAGACAATAAGTTGCAGGATCGCGCACGCGGGAATAGCCGCCACAACATCATCGAGCATGATACCAACCCCCCCCTGAACACGCTTATCAATCCAACGAATAGGTTGTGGCTTCCAAATATCAAATAAACGAAATAGACCAAAACCAAGCAACATCCAAACGAGCCCAGGCGGGGCAAGAAACATCGTTAATAAATAACCGACTATCTCGTCCCAAACAATACCACCGTAATCATGAACACCTAATTCATGAGAGACTTTACCGCAAACCCATACGCCGAAAACAAAAGCAAGCAATGTCATTAAAGCATAAACCAGAGGCGAGGTGTGCATCATCAATAGATAAATAGGCAGTGCCGCTAACGTACCCCAGGTCCCAGGGGCAATGGGCATTAAACCACTACCAAAACCAAAGGCAATAAAATAGGTAGGACGACGCCAGACTTTATTCGACAAGGTCGGATTAGCCATTCTTGCTCCCCTTTAACAAAATCAATCATCCAAGCCAATTTCTACCGCTCTGACTTTTCGTGCTAAGTTATTCAAGACTCCATTGACATAACGATGGCCCTCTTGTGAGCCAAAGGTCCGAGCGAGTGAAACGGATTCATCCAACACCACACGGTAAGGGATTTCAGGTACAAACAACAACTCAAACGTACTGATGCGAAGCACCGTGTGTTCTATCGGATTTAGACTTTCAATAGGCCGGTCTAAAAACACTTCAAATGCCGCTTCCAATACGGATAATTGCTGAGCAACACCATGTAACAAACGACCAAAATATTCCGGATCAACCTTATCCATATGATTCACTGCACGAAATTGCGCTTCAATATCAGATAAATCACATCCTGACATAAGCCATTGATACAACGCTTGCAACGCCATTTTTCGCGCGCGCCGTCGCCCCTTAATTTCTTGTTTATCCACATCACACCTCAAGAGCCTAATTCATCATTCATTTGTTCAATTGTTTGACGAAATTCACTGATATCTGTAAACCGCTTATAAACAGATGCAAACCGAATATACGCAACATGATCTAAACGATACAATTGATCCATCACCCAATCACCCACTTGACGTGAGTCAATCTCACGCTCTCCGTTTCTTCTAATTCTTTGTGTGATAGCAACAACCGCTTCTTCAAGCGCATCCACTCTGACGGGACGTTTTTCTAATGCGCGCAACATTCCTGCACGTAAATTATCCACGCAAAACAACTCTCTACGTCCATCCCGTTTGATAATCAGTGGCATCACTAACTCCGCTGTTTCAAACGTAGTAAAGCGTTCATGGCACAACAAACACTGCCGTCGTCTACGTACTTGCGCGCCTTCACCCACCAAACGTGAATCAATCACTTTGGTTTCTTCCGCATGACAAAATGGACAATACACCGCTATAACCGCCTAAGGATACACAGGAAATTCTCGACACAGTTGCCGCACCTGTTCACGAACTGATGCGAGGAGGACTTCATCATGAGCGGCGTCCAAGACATCAGCGACCCAACCCGAGAGAAGTTGAATTTCACGCTCACAAAATCCGCGTGTGGTAATGGCTGGCGTACCTAAACGAATCCCACTGGTTACGAATGGCGAACGAGGATCATTGGGAACAGCATTTTTATTGACTGTAATATGTGCTCGACCTAATGCTAAATCAGCCTCTTTCCCGGTGATATTTTTATCAGTCAAATCAACCAGCATTAAATGATTGTCCGTACCCCCCGACACGATTCGATACCCCCGTGTTTGCAGCACAGCGGCCATTATTTTAGCATTCGTCACGACCTGTTGCTGATATACTTTGAACTCAGGCAGCAAGGCTTCCGCAAACGCCACCGCTTTAGCAGCAATCACATGCATCAGCGGACCGCCCTGAGTCCCAGGGAATACCGCCGAATTAATTTTCTTTTCAATGGCCTCATTCGCTCTCGCAAGGATTAATCCACCACGAGGTCCTCGTAAGGTTTTATGCGTGGTGCTTGTCACCACATCTGCGTAAGGCAACGGCGAAGGGTAAAGCCCTGTGGCAACAAGCCCTGCAACATGGGCCATATCAACCATTAAATAAGCACCGACCTTGTCCGCGATCTCACGAAAGCGTTCCCAATCAACTAGTCTTGAGTACGCAGAAAATCCCGCAATAATAAGCTTGGGTCGATGCGTTAATGCGAGCATTTCAAGCACTTGATAATCGATAAGGCCTGTTTTTTCATCCACGCCATACTGAATAGTTTTGTACAACTTACCAGAAAAATTAACCGCTGAACCATGGGTCAAATGTCCACCATGTGATAATGACATTCCTAAAATCAAGTCGCCAGGATTAATTAAAGCCATCATGGCAGCAGCATTTGCCTGTGAACCTGAATGGGGTTGTACATTAGCAAAATCGGCTGAAAACAATTGTTTTGCACGGGCAATAGCAAGTTGTTCGGCAATATCAACGTATTCACATCCACCGTAATAACGCTTGCCTGGGTAACCTTCTGCATATTTGTTTGTTAGCACCGAGCCTTGCGCTTCAAGGACGCGTGGGCTAACATAATTCTCTGAAGCGATTAATTCGATATGATCGTCTTGACGGTGACGTTCATCTTCCATTGCTTTCCATAAGACGTCATCAAATCCAGCAATCGTATTCTTCACGTTGGGCATCAGCTATCCTTTTCAAGAGACTGTGGCACACAAGCGTACCACAGTGCTCAACAAAAATCAGCTTATTTGGATTGAACAGTTGCCTTGAGTTGTTTCCCACCAAACAGTGAAGGAACAACACGGATAGTGCTATATCGACGCACGTACCCAGAGTAAACATGAGCACCACTAAATGAATCAATGTATAAATCCATTCCATCATGGCAATAACCGTAGTAGTACAAGGAAATGTAATGCGGGGACTCGTAGCTGTATACGTTAAACGGCTCTAAACTCACGCCATCATCAAACACACCAAACACACGAACATCATCATAACTTTGATTAATGATTTCGATTTGACAATAACCAGGCCAAGCCAGCTTCTTCGCTGCAGCAGGAACCGCTGTTGCTGGCTCACTGACACCTTCTGGTGTTGCATGAAGATGTTGATTCGCTGCAAATAAAGGTGAAAACAACCCAAAAAGAAAAACAAAAACGCACGTTCTTAATTTCATGTCTACTCCAAATGATAAGTGGAGGCGCGAGTATACCATAGTTCTCTATTTAATCAATGGGGTTTTTTTGTAGTCATGAAAAATCATGAAACTAAGTGCAATATCCTTATATGTAGGAGGTCCTCGGAGGACTACTGCTTGATATGTAGGAGGTCCTCGGAGGACTACTGCTTGGACTGGTCTCCGTGGAGGTTACAGGTGATGGCGGCTTAAACACTCTTAACAGCATGTCCCTTTCTTCTGTCGGCAATCCGTGCAGAAACTGTTTCCACACGATATTCGACTCAATATCATTGATAAGCGTGGAGGTCGTCAAACTTTTTTCACGCCCAAGACGCTCGAGCACGTTCACCAGCCCATCAATACTTGTCCGATCGGTTCGACTTCTCACTGCATTCGCGTAAAGCCGTAAACTCGGAACTAAATACCCAGGCACAGACCATGCATTATCATCAACAAATATCCTCTCAGTCAGAAGGGAAGACAACCACGCATGCGTCGTGAACATCTTGGGTCCCGATGCCCACCAACCCCAGGGCGTTGTCTCAGGCTCAGGTTCTTCCAATAAGAGTGCTGGTTTAACCACGTGCTCCATGATTACCGCGTAAGCAAATCGTGACTGCCGGAGATCCCCCGTCCCCCCTAACACTGGAGCGACATGCCTTACGATCTCAGCACAAACTCGTGGCCCTTGATGAGATGAAGTGCAACCTGACATTCGAATGGGGTGTGTTTTTTCATGAAAAGGTGCACTCATCGCAGAAACCATTAATATTTTCAGCCGATTGAGTGCTTCCACACTGCTCAGTGCATCATAATCTCGATACACATTTTTGCGAGAAGCCGCACGCAATGTCGTCAATAGTGACGTATGTGGTTCAGGTGTATTGATGTTAGGGATCAATTCGATGCTTGGGCTAAAGCGCGTTATCGGGTCGTGATCAACGATGATTGGAAATATTAACCGTGTGATTATGTTGTATAAACAGACATCCTGGGGCTTATTTTGAATTTTTTCAAGCTCCTCAGAAAAGCTCAAATAATAGCCGTTTTGAAGAATTGCTTTCCCATCTAGGCGGGCTCGTTCGTCAGCAGACAATGTATCTAGGGCAAAATGAAAACCTTCCACTAACTGATCCGTACGGTTTTGGTCATCAATGTACGTATCAATCACTTCATTCGCAAACGTCCGAAGCACCTTAATCGTACTGCACGCCAAAGGCTTCTCTGCAGTCTCTACTGTATGTATCTGTGCAAGGCGTTGAAAAAATGTCGGATCAGCTGAGCGACTTATACGTTTTTTTTCATCCTCATAAAAAAAACTCATTGGCATCGTGTGCACATTACAAAAGCCTCTACCTCTCTCCTGATTTTCTTTAATACGTTGTAAATTATATAATTTCCTCTCATCTTTGGACAAAATGAAATCAGAAAGAGGAGATTCAGCCAAAGGGTCTACGTCATCAACCAGGGTTCGAACAAGCGTCTGATGGTAGTTCCGCCAACCAGGAATACCTCGCTGACTCATCTTTTTTGCCAAACGCTCGTAAGGCGATAGCTGACCCGATGGAGCACTAAAATAATCACCTGGTTTATCTTTGATGCGATCCCAGTGATTATTAAACAACGCGCTAATGCGTGAGGATCCCTGTTCCGCTGGTACTGTACGAAAAAACCAGCTAGCGATAACGGCTATATGTTCGTCGAGACTTGGTGTTACGTTCGTTGGAGATATATCGAGCAACACATCAATAAAATACAAGTCCCTTTCTTC
>CANISA010000017.1 GCA_947470005.1 Legionellaceae bacterium
TCCGAGGCGGCGGCAAAAAACCTTGGAATCAAAAAGGGACCGGCCGCGCACGCGCAGGCACCATTCGAAGCCCACTGTGGCGCTCGGGTGGAGTGACTTTTGCATCAAAAAAACGAGATTATTCACAAAAGTTTAATAAAAAAATGTACAAAGGCGCAATGCGTAGTATAATTGCCGAGCTCTACCGTACAGGCCATTTAATTGTGGTCAGTGACTTTCAATGCAATACATTGAAGACAAAAGACTTTCAGGCCAAGATGCAGGCGCTTAATTTAGAAAACGCCCTGATTGTCCTGCAAGAAGTTGGGGAATTTGAATATTTGGCTTCGCGCAACCTGATTGACTACGAGCTTTGTGATGTTGCTTCAATTGATCCGGTTAGTTTGCTTCGTTACAAGCGTGTCTTGATAACAGCTGATGCCATTAGAACGCTGGAGGAACAGTTACAATGAATGCTGAACGATTGCTAATGGTTCTTCGAGAGCCAATTGTTTCCGAAAAAACCACACGGATGGCGGATAGACTTAAGCAATTTACTTTTTGCGTCTTGAGCACCGCGACAAAGCCAGAAATTAAGATGGCTGTTGAGCATTTGTTTAACGTTAAAGTCAAACATGTCGGTGTTTTAACTGTAAAAGGAAAAACAAAACGCTTTAAACAACGGACAGGGACTCAGTCTGATTGGAAAAAAGCGTACGTTTCTTTGCACGCAGGTTATGACATTGATTTCACTGTGACTGAATAGGGCAGAATAAGATGGCATTATTAAAATCAAAACCAACGTCACCTGGGAAACGGGGTGAGATCCGAGTGGTCCACCACCATCTCCATAAAGGGAAGCCACACGCCGCATTGCTTGAAAAACTAAGTAAAACAGGTGGTCGCAATAACCAAGGTCGAATCACCGTTCGTCATATCGGCGGTGGATCTCGCGCACATTATCGCCTGGTTGACTTTAAACGCACGAAAGATGGCATTGAAGGCAAGGTTGAGCGGATAGAATATGATCCAAATCGATCGGCCCTTATCGCTTTGATTCTTTACAAAGATGGAGAACGGCGTTACATTATCGCTCCAGCAGGTTTGAAGCAAGACGATGTGATCGTCAGTGGTCAAGACTCACCAATCAGTACTGGTAATTGTCTGCCACTGAAAAACATTCCAATGGGCACAACGATTCACTGTGTTGAGCTTAAGCCTGGAAAAGGCGCGCAAATGATTCGAAGTGCTGGTTGCAGCGCACAAATCGTTGCGAAGGAAGGTGCGTATGCGACGATCAGACTTCGCTCGACTGAAATGAGAAAAGTCTTGTTGACGTGCCGCGCTGTGATCGGCGAGGTAAGTAACAGTGAACATAGTCTGCGTGTATTAGGCAAAGCAGGCGCATCACGCTGGCGTGGGATTCGTCCTACTGTTCGTGGTGTTGCAATGAACCCTGTTGATCACCCGCATGGTGGTGGTGAAGGTCGTACTTCGGGTGGGCGCCATCCAGTGTCTCCATGGGGTGTGCCAACGAAAGGGTATAAAACACGATCCAACAAACGAACTGACCATTTTATTGTCAGACGACGTAAGAAGAAATAATTAAGAGGGTATCCAAGTGGCTCGTTCTGTAAGAAAAGGTCCTTTTATCGATCGTCATTTGCTTAATAAAGTAGAAGCGACGATCGCAACAAAATCTAAAAAACCAATTAAAACTTGGTCTAGGCGCTCAACGATTGTTCCTGAAATGATCGATTTAACAATTGCTGTGCATAATGGGAAAGACCATGTTCCGGTTTACATTACGGATAACATGGTGGGTCATAAGTTAGGTGAGTTTGCCATGACTCGTACGTTTAAAGGCCATTCTGGCGACAGAAAAGCCAAAGGTAAATAAGAGGCGGCGATGGAAGTTACAGCAAAGTTAAAAAGCGCACCATTATCAGCTCAAAAAGCTCGATTGGTTGCTGACATGGTTCGAAACATGAATGTGTCTCGAGCGCTCGGAGTACTTCGGTTTACCTCGAAGAAAGGAGCCCAGTTTATCCTTAAATTATTGGAGTCTGCTGTTGCTAATGCAGAGCATAATAAAGGTGCTGATGTCGACGAATTAAAGATAGGCATGATCTGTGTGGATGAGGCCCCTTCTTTAAAGCGAGTTAGTCCACGTGCGAAAGGTCGAGCGAATCGAATTACTAAGCGTACCTGCCACATCACCATTAAAGTATCTTACGGGGAATAGCAATGGGACAGAAAGTAAATCCAATCGGCATCCGCCTTTGTATCGTGAAAAAATGGAATTCCAATTGGTATGCGACAAATAAAAATTATGCGCGCCTGTTAAACCAAGATATTAATCTTCGCAAAGAGCTAAAAAAGAAATTAATGTCAGCTGCTGTAAGCCGGATTCAAATTGATCGGCCTGCCAATAATGCGATCATTACCATTCATACTGCACGGCCTGGCGTTTTAATTGGTAAGAAAGGCGGCGGGATTGATGCATTGCGCAGCGAGATTTCTAAAAAGCTGGGCGTTCCAGTTCATTTAAATATTGAAGAGATTCGTAAGCCTGAACTTGACTCGACTTTGGTGGCAGAGAGCATTGCTCAACAGTTAGAGCAACGCGTGATGTTTCGTCGCGCGATGAAGAGAGCAGTTACATCGGCACTCAAGTCCGGAGCTAAAGGGATCAAAATTACCGTCAGTGGACGTCTTGGTGGTGCTGAAATAGCCCGAAGTGAGACGTATCGAGAAGGGCGGGTTCCTTTGCATACTTTCCGTGCTGATATTGATTATGGTACGGCAGAGTCAAAGACAACCTACGGAATTATTGGTGTGAAGGTTTGGATCTTCAAGGGCGAAAATGTGCCCCAGAAAACCCGAGACGCCGCGAGTAGCAAGTGAGTGAGGATTAACAATTATGTTACAGCCAAAACGAACAAAATTTCGAAAGCAGATGAAAGGTCGAAACCGTGGGCTTGCACAACGAGGATCTAGTGTAAGCTTTGGTGAGTTTGGTTTGAAAGCGCTTGAGCGTGGTCGATTGACTGCTCGGCAAATTGAAGCCGCTAGACGTGCTATGACTCGCCATGTTAAGCGGGATGGGAAAATTTGGATCCGTGTTTTTCCGGATAAACCGATTACCCAAAAGCCACTTGAAGTACGGATGGGCAAGGGAAAAGGAAGTGTTGAATATTGGGTTGCTCTAATTCAACCAGGTAAAATTTTGTTTGAGATGGAAGGTGTCTCGCGAGAGCTTGCAATTGAAGCCTTTGATTTGGCTAAAGCTAAACTTCCGTTCAAAGTCATGTTCGAAGAACGGAAGGTGATGTAATGAGTAAGTTAAGCGATTTGAAACAAGTATTAAGGCAAATGACGCCAGAAGAATTGCAAAAGGAACTGCTGGTTATTCGCAGAACCCAATTTAACTTGCGGATGAAAGCAGTGAATGGTGCATTAGAAAAACCACATCTCGTTACCGAGGCAAGAAAAACGATTGCTCGAATAAAAACGTTGATGACTGAAAAGGCGGGCGAAAGTCATGTTGAATAATGAATCAAGTGCACGGACAGTGGTTGGGAAGGTGCGTAGTAATAAAATGCAAAAGACGATTGTCGTTGTGATTGAACGGATAGTAAAACATCCTAAATACGGGAAAATCATGAAGCGCCGAACAACGCTTCATGCTCATGATGAAAGTCAAGTTTGTAAAATTGGCGACACCGTAAGGATTCGCGAGTCAAGACCTATCTCCAAATTGAAAAATTGGGTGCTTGTAGACGTTATTTCCTGATCGCTCAAGGCTAAATTACTTTTAAAATACCAATAGGGCTGGTATAATAATCAGCCTTTTCTGGTCGACTGTTAGAGCTGGAGAATAGAATGATACAAATGCAGACAGTGCTCGATGTCGCAGATAATAGCGGTGCACGCAAAGTGATGTGTATCAAGGTGCTAGGGGGCTCTCACCGCCGCTATGCACGTGTGGGTGATGTGATCAAAGTCAGTGTTAAAGACGCGATCCCACGCAGTAAAGTTAAAAAAGGTTCGGTAATGAATGCAGTGGTTGTTCGTACAGCTGCCGGTGTTCGTCGTGACGATGGTTCTCTTATTCGTTTTGATGGTAACGCGGCCGTCTTATTGAACAATCAACATGAGCCGATTGGAACCCGCATTTTCGGACCAGTCACTCGGGAGCTGAGGGAACGGTTTATGAAAATTATTTCCCTTGCCGCTGAAGTACTGTAGGAAGGATAAGCTATGAAACGTATAAAGAAAAACGATACGGTGATCATCACAACCGGGAAAAGCAAAAACCATATTGGTAAAGTTCTTCGCGTGTTGGGACAGAAGCTGGTTGTCGAAGGTGCAAACCTGATGAAAAAGCATGTCAAGCCGAACCCTCAGTTGCAGCAACCGGGTGGTATCGTCACCATGGAAGCAGCACTGGATTGTTCGAATGTGGCTATGTATAATCCGCAGACCAAAAAAGCGGATAAAATTGGCTTTAAATACATTGAAAAAGACGGCAAGCCTAATAAGGTTCGCTATTTTAAATCCAATCAAGAATTAGTTGACCTTGTTTAATAGGTGATCCAGATGGCCAGATTGAAAGAATTTTATAAGAAAGAAGTGGTTGGTAAACTCATGGAACAGTTTGGCTATGCCAACGTCATGCAAGTCCCCAAACTGAAAAAAATTACGTTGAACATGGGTGTCGGTGAAGCAGTCGGTGATAAAAAAGTCATGAACTTTGCTTTGGATGACATGACACGAATAGCGGGACAAAAACCGGTTACTACGCTGGCAAAAAAATCAATTGCTGGTTTTAAAATTCGTGAAGACTGGCCTATTGGATGCAAGGTTACGTTGAGAAATCAGCGCATGTATGAGTTTCTTGATCGGTTAATTACTATTGCCCTGCCTCGTGTTCGGGATTTTCGTGGCTTAAACCCAAAGTCATTTGATGGCACAGGAAATTACAGCATGGGTATTCACGAGCAAATCGTTTTTCCCGAAATTGATTTTGATAAAATTGACACTATTCGTGGGCTCGATATATGCATCACGACAAGTGCCAAAACAAATCAAGAGGCACGAGCACTGCTCGAGGCATTCAATTTTCCTTTAAAAGATAGAGTTCGCAAATAAAAGGGTGTCACTGTGGCTAAAAAATCAATGCTTGAACGCGAAGCAAAAAAAGAGATTCTTGTTGAAAAACATCGATCTCGACGACTTGAGCTAAAGAAAATCATCAAATCCTCATTTGACTTTGATAAAGTCAGGGCAGCACAAGAGGCCTTAGAAAAATTGCCTCTTAATTCAAACCCTGTTCGTCATAGCACGCGGTGTCAGCAATGTGGGCGTCCACATGCTGTTTATCGCAAGTTCGGACTATGTCGGATTTGTTTGCGCCAGCAATTGATGACCGGAAACGTAACCGGCGGTAGAAAATCAAGCTGGTAATTTTTAAATTGTTGGAGAACGACTGTGAGTATGCAAGATCCAGTAGCGGATATGTTGACTAGAATTCGCAATGGGCAACAAGCTAAACATCAGCATGTGAAGTTTATTTCATCGATTTTAAAAGAAGAAATCGCACGTGTTTTGAAAGAAGAAGGTTATATTGCTGATTACTGTGTAGAGGCGTTAGAAAATAATCTGAAGTCGATTACCCTACACCTTAAATATTATCATGGTCGCCCTGTTATTGAGCGTATTAAACGCATCAGTAGACCAGGTCTTCGTGTGTATAAATCAGCTAAAGATTTGTCTGCTGTTCCAGGGTTTGGTGTTTCTATTTTATCAACCTCTAGGGGCGTAATGACGCATGTAGCTGCCCGTACCAATGGTGTTGGTGGTGAAGTCATTTGTGAAGTGGCTTAATACGAACGAGGATTAACATGTCAAGAGTTGCAAAAGCCCCCGTTACATTGCCTTCAAACGTTCAGTTGACGATTGAGAATGGGGTCGTTACGGTAAAAGGCCCGAAAGGAAGTTTGACGCATCAGTGTCATCGTTTGGTTTCTGTCAGCAAATCAGAAACGAATGAAAACCAGGTTACGTTTAAGCCTGCCTCTATTGATCCTATGGCGTGGGCACAGGCGGGAACAGCTCGTGCATTGATTAATAACATGGTTCATGGTGTGGCGCATGGCTTCAGCCGTACGTTGGAACTTGTGGGCGTTGGCTATCGAGCACAAGCCAAGGACAAAACTGTATCGCTCTCTTTGGGATTTTCACATCCCATTGAATACCTACTTCCCGAAGGGATTGTTGCGGAGACCCCAAACGTCACGACAATTATTCTGACAGGGATTGATAAGCAACGCGTTGGCCAAGTTGCTTCTGAAATAAGAGCGTTTAGACCACCAGAGCCTTACAAGGGTAAAGGGGTTAAGTATGCGGGCGAAGTGATTGTGCGCAAAGAAGCTAAAAAGAAATAAGGTGTGAATGATGACGAAGCAGCAAGCTCGAACCCGACGTGGGTTGAAAACAAAAGTAGTGATTCGCCAATCGAATCGACCACGATTGGTCGTTCATAGAAGTGGATCTCATATTTATTCTCAAATTCTTGTTCGTGGGGAAAAAGGCGATCGCGTGCTCGTTTCCTGCTCCACCATGGATAAAGCGCTTCGACTCACACTGCAAGGAAACAAATGTGAGCAAGCATATGAAGTTGGTCAATTGCTTGCGCTGCGTGCGAAAGAACAACAGGTGATTGATGTGGCATTTGATCGAGCCGGATATAAATACCATGGGCGAGTGAAAGCCTTGGCTAATGGGGCCCGTGAAGCTGGTTTGAATTTTTAAGGAACAGTTATGGCATTTGATGACTCAGCAAAAACAGATGGCTATCAAGAAAAGCTGGTCTCTGTTACACGTACAGCAAAAGTAGTTAAAGGTGGACGTGTATTTGGATTCGCGGTTCTGGTTGTTGTCGGCGATGGCAAGGGCAAAATTGGCTTTGGCCGAGGAAAAGCACGTGAGGTACCTATTGCTATTCAAAAGGCAATGGATCAAGCGCGAAAAAACATGGTCTATGTTTCTTTGGCCGGCAAGACAATTCATCATGAGATCACTTGGAATTATGGTGCATCTAAGGTGTTTATGAAGCCAGCTCGAGAAGGAACGGGAATTATCGCAGGTGGTGCGATGCGTGCAGTACTTGAAGTACTTGGTGTTCAAAATATTTTAGCCAAAAGCATTGGCTCTACGAATCCAAGTAATATTGTACGTGCGACCGTTGGTGCATTGATGAACATCGGCACCCCAGACTACGTGGCAGCTAAGCGCGGTAAGTCAGTAGCAGAAGTCATGGCGGGATGATATGGAAAAGAAAATTAAAATTACATTGGTAAAAAGCCTGATTGGTCGTTTACCTAAGCACGTTCTGATTGCTAACCAGTTGGGATTAAGAAAAATTAATCGTAGCGTCGTTCATCACGATATTCCTTCAATTCGAGGATTGGTTAATGTGATTGAATATATGTTAAGCGTTGAGGAGTGTGTTTAATGAATCTCAATACATTATCTCCTGCACCTGGATCAAAAAGCAGCCCTAAGCGTGTAGGCCGTGGCATTGGTTCAGGTTTGGGAAAAACAAGCGGCAGAGGCCATAAAGGTCAAAAAGCTCGTTCAGGTGGTTTTCATAAGATTAATTTTGAAGGCGGCCAGATGCCAATTCAGCGTCGACTACCTAAGATGGGCTTTAACTCACGTTTAGCTCGTGTTACAGACGAAGTTAATTTGAATGAGATTTCGGCTCTTGACGCTTCGATCATCGATCTTGATGTGTTGAAGGCGGCTGGGTTGGTCAATAAATCAATCATAGCGGTCAAAGTGATCCTATCTGGTGAGTTGACACGAGCAGTAAACATTAAAGGCCTCCGTGTGACTCAAGGTGCACGAAAAGTCATCGAAGAATTGGGTGGCAGCATAGAAGCGTGATGATGAAAAATCAGAAGCGGCAAACAAAGCAGTCCACAGGTGGCTTGGCTGAACTTAAAGTCAGGCTTTGGTTTGTGCTGGTTGGTATTCTAATTTACCGATTGGGCGCACACATTCCGGTTCCAGGGCTTGATCCGCAGCGACTTGCTGATTTTTTCTCGGAACAGCAAAATACCATCTTTGGACTGTTTAATATGTTCTCGGGTGGTGCTCTCTCGCGAGTGACCGTATTTGCGATTGGGATTATGCCGTATATCACCGCATCCATCATGACGCAGCTTTTTTCAATGGTACTACCATCGTTAGAGCAGCTTAAGAAAGAGGGTGAAGCCGGTCGACGTAAGATTAATCAGTACACACGATACTTGACATTGTTGCTTTCTGTTTTTCAATCGTTAGGGATGGCGCGCTGGTTAGCTGGTCAGCACATTGCTTTATATGCTGATGTTTCGTTTTATGTGACGGCAGTATTGACTCTGGTGACGGGCACCATGTTCCTGATGTGGCTTGGTGAGCAAATGACTGAGAAAGGCGTAGGGAATGGTATTTCCCTCATTATTTTTTCAGGTATTGTGTCGAGTATGCCCAACGCGATAGCCTCTGTTCTACAACAGGTGAAGGAAGGCCAAATGCAAGTATTAACCTTGCTTCTGGTAACGGTAATTGTCATTTCAGTTACTGGTTTTGTTGTATTTATGGAGCGTGGTCAGCGTCGTATTCGTGTTAATTATGCACAAAGGACGCAAGGTCGAAAGGTGTATGCAGCTCAGACGAGTCATTTGCCGTTAAAAATTAATATGGCTGGTGTTATTCCTCCTATTTTTGCGTCCAGTATCATCTTGTTGCCGGCAACTGTCGCGCAATTCTTTGGTCGTGGAAAGGGCATGGATTGGCTAGCGGATATTGGTATGGCGTTGTCACCAGGTCAGCCTTTGTATTTGATTGTGTATGCGGCGGCGATTTTGTTTTTTGCTTTTTTCTACACGGCACTTGTGTTTAATCCCAAGGATACAGCTGAGAATTTGAAAAAATCAGCGGCTTATATTCCTGGTATTCGGCCTGGGGAACAGACTTCTCGATACATTGATGGAGTCATGACGCGACTGACCTTAGTTGGTGCACTTTACTTGGTTTTGGTCTGCTTGTTGCCGCAGATTTTGATGTATACCTGGCATGTGCCTTTTTACTTTGGCGGAACATCGTTGTTGATTATCGTTGTCGTTATTATGGATTTTGTCGCGCAAGTGCAAGCTCATTTGATGGCTCAACAGTATGATTCTCTAATGAAAAAAGCTAATTTTAAAGGGACCAAGTTGCCGGGCCTGTTATGATTGTTATTGGAGTAAGTCAATGAAAGTAAGAGCATCAGTAAAGCGCATCTGTCGCAATTGTAAAGTGGTCAAGCGTAGCAGGACCGTCCGTGTAATATGCAGTGATGGACGGCATAAACAAAGGCAAGGTTAATTGTTGCTTGATTTTCAGGTGTGATCCTAGTATCCTTCTGTCCCTTTCAGGTAGAGATAGATACAGGGTTAAATAACGTTCGGAGAAATGAATGGCACGTATAGCAGGTGTGAATATTGTCGATCACAAGCATGTGGTGATTGCACTGACCTCAATCTACGGTATTGGAAGATCAACCTCATTGAAATTATGTCAACAGGTTGGTATTAACCCGGCAACTAAGGTTGCTTTATTGACGGATCCAGAGCTTGAGACGTTACGCACAGAAATTGCGAAAATGACTGTGGAAGGGGATTTGCGTCGTTCTGTCACGATGAATATAAAGCGACTGATGGATCTTGGGTGCTATCGAGGTTTACGTCACCGTCGAGGGCTGCCTTTACGCGGTCAACGTACGAAGACGAATGCCAGAACGCGAAAAGGTCGTCGCAAGGGCAGCAATGTTTGATTTTTCATGTAGGAAAATAAGATGGCTATAAGCAAGGCAAAGCAGCAAAAAGTTCGTAAAAAAGTTAAACGTGTGGTTTTGGATGGAATCGTCCACGTACACGCATCGTTTAACAACACGATCGTTACGTTTACCGACCGCCAGGGCAATGCCCTGTGTTGGGCAACCTCGGGTGGCTCAGGTTTTCGCGGCTCGCGTAAAAGTACCCCGTATGCGGCACAGATTGCTACTGAGCGTGCTGCAGCAGTTGCAAAAGAGTATGGCATGAAGTCTGTGGCTGTTTTCATTCATGGGCCTGGGCCAGGTCGCGAATCAACCATTCGAGAATTGATTTCGCAAGACTTTAAAATTGTAGAGATAACCGATGTCACCGGTATCCCTCATAATGGTTGCAAGCCGCCTAAAAAGCGTCGCGTATAAGATTCAGGAGTATTCAATGGCTAGATATCTTGGTCCAAAATGTAAGCTTTCACGTCGAGAAGGCACAGACTTGCTATTAAAGAGCGGTGTGCGTGATCATAAGTCAAAATGCAAGTCTGAAAAACAACCAGGGCAGCATGGCGATAAACGTCCACGGTTGAGTGACTATGGTCTTCAACTGCGCGAAAAGCAAAAGATTAGACGGTTGTATGGTGTGCTGGAAAAGCAATTTCGTAATTATTATGCAATGGCTGCCAGGCAACGGGGTGCTACAGGTGAGAACCTAGTCACACTGTTGGAGCGTCGTTTAGATAACGTCGTTTACCGAATGGGCTTTGCGAGCACTCGCGCAGAGGCACGTCAGTTGGTTTCACATAAGTCGATTTTGGTCAATGAGAAATTGGTCAATATTCCGTCTTATCTGGTCAGCCCTGGCGACCAAATATCGGTTCGACAAAAAGCTAAAACGCAGGGACGTGTGGTTGCCGCAGTTGCGTTGTCTGAGCAACGAAGTTCTTGTGATTGGCTCACGGTTGATTCTCCTGCATTTAAAGGAACCTTATCGACCTTGCCAACCTTAGAGGATTTATCCGGTTATTTTAACGTTAACTTGGTGGTAGAACTTTACTCTAAGAATTAAGATTGGAGCATAGCTCAATGTATACTGATATTAATGAAATGCTTACGCCTAAAGTTCTCAAAGTGCAGTTTGATGCTCCGAATCACAGTCGTATTGTGCTTGAGCCTCTTGAGCGCGGATTTGGCCATACACTCGGCAATGCATTGCGACGAATCTTGATTTCTTCGATGCCAGGAGCTGCCGTTACGGAGGTCGTGATCGAAGGAGTTTTGCATGAGTACAGCACGATAGAAGGTGTTGAAGAAGACGTAGTCAATATTTTGTTGAACCTGAAAGACGTTGCGATTCGGATGTCAGTAGGCCAAACTGCAACGTTGACGCTTAAGAAAGAAGGCCCTTGCCAAGTAACCGCAGGTGACCTTCAACTGACTCATGGCGTTGAACTGTTAAATCCTGAATTGATTATTGCCAATCTAAACGACCATGGTAAATTGGCCATGACCTTGACGGTTGAAAAGGGAATCGGCTTTCACTCAACAGACACCTTTGTTCGTCTATTGGATGATGAGGTTCTGCAAAAATCAGTGGGTAAATTGAAAATTGATAACACATTCTCACCCGTGAAAAAAGTGACTTATTCTGTTGAGAACACACGTGTTGAGAATCGAACTGATTTGGATAAACTGACCATTGAGTTGCAGACTAACGGAACGATAGATCCTGAAGAGGCCATTCGTATTTCTGCGAGTATCCTGCAGCGGCAATTGCATGCGTTTGTGGACATGAAGTTTGAGGAATCTCTCGCGGACAGCAAAGAGGCTCATGCATTTGATCCTGTGTTGATGCGTCCTGTGGATGATCTTGAATTAACGGTCCGTTCAGCAAATTGCTTGAAAGCAGAAAACATTTTCTTCATTGGAGATTTAGTTCAAAAATCTGAAAATGAATTGTTAAAAACGCCGAACTTGGGCAAAAAATCGCTCACGGAGATTAAAGACGTGTTAGCAGCACGCTCCTTGTCATTAGGCGTAAAACTTGAGAATTGGCCGCCTGAAAACCTCGGCGAGTAATAGTTAGGAGTCTTTGTTATGCGTCATCGCAATATAGGTCGTCATTTTAGTCGAACAAGCAGTCACCGAAAAGCCATGTTTTCTAACATGTGCTGTTCTTTGATTGAACATGAGCTCATCAAAACCACGCTGCCTAAAGCAAAAGAGTTGCGTCGTTACATTGAGCCATTAATTACCGTGAGTAAGGCCGATTCTGTCGCAAGTCGTCGTCATGTATTTGATAGGTTGCGTTCAAAAGATGCAGTCGGTAAACTATTCACAACACTTGGCCCTCGTTATGTTGAGCGTCCAGGTGGCTATGTGCGTGTATTGAAGTGTGGGTTTCGACCTGGCGACAATGCACCGATGGCAATTGTTGAGTTGGTCGACCGTCCTGTTGCTTCTGATGATGCTGACGAAGAGTAATTTCTGAGGTGCCGATAAGATCAGTCTTTTGAATCTGAACAA
>CANISA010000018.1 GCA_947470005.1 Legionellaceae bacterium
AAAATGACATCGTTAGGAATGCCTCGAAGCCGTCGATCCGCCTGAATTTTGTGAAAGAAGACACTGCCAGGGGTTACGCAACAAAGCCACGCCTTCAGTCAGAAACCCACTACCAGTTGATAGTAAAGGCGAATGGGACAGTAAATGGAGGACAGCTATTTTGAATGCTGCATAATTGAACAAAAATAACTCCATTTATTACACTTCCTTGTGTTGTTGATTTTATAATATTGGTGTTTTTGACTATTGTCAATTGATGATTTTTGAGATCGCCCGTTTTCACACGAGCAGCTTGTCGCTGAGTCTTACCCCGCAGCGTGCTCCATCATGAAGCGCTTGATCGATGGCAGGCGATTGAGCGCATGTAATCCAATGCCCCGAAGCGTCGTGATTGGAGGCAGTGGATTTGCAAAGATCAGTTTGATTCCTTCCATGAGTGCGATGGTTTGCCACACGGCATATTTACGTTGGCGCTGGTAGGCGCCTAATGTTCGCGCGGAGCACAGGTCTTGTTTTCGCTCATCCAAAAGCGTGATCCAGGCCTTGAGATCGGCCAATCCGATGTTGAGCCCTAGGCCTGCGAGGGGGTGGACGGTGTGAGCGGCATCCCCCATCAAGATCCACCGCTCGCCACGATACTGTTCAACATGACGCATGTGCAAGGGAAATTGTTGGCGCGGGCTAATCAAGCGGCTGTCTCCTAATTTACAAGTGAAGGCCGCCGTCAGCGCCTCACCAAACGCCTCATCCGTCAGCTGCATCAAGGTCGCGGCTTTTGCAGGGGACGTTGACCATACCACGGAGCAATGGTGGGCGTCAGCTAGAGGCAAAAAGGCCAGCGGACCATCGGGATTAAAGACTTGATAGGCTGTTTCACCATGCGGTTTTGTTGTCTGCACCGTGGCTACGATGGCATGTTGATGATAGGGCCACGTCGTGACCGGTACGTTTAAGTGTGTTCGAGTGGGTGAGTTTGCGCCATCGGCAATGATAAGCAATCGAGCATGCCAATCCTGGCTCTCGCCATGAACAGCCACCCCATCAGGTTCAAGGGTCAGCGTGTCTGCGCGCGTTTGAGCATAGATTACAACGCTATCGGCGGCGCATTGCTGCAACAAGGCCTCTTTAAGCACGGCCTCTTCAAGGATTGAGCCAAGCTCGCTTCTCCCGAGCACGCGTGCATCAAAGTCAAGATGAGCGCCATTGACTGCGTCCCACACATGCATTTGTCGATAAGGCGAAAGGCTAGACGAGTCAATCTGCCCCCAAACGCCTAATGCTCGCAGCAAGGATTGTGACGCATGATTTAGGGCATAGACGCGCTTGTCAGGGGTTGCCGGGCGAGCGCTTGCGTCAAGCACGGCGACAGAAAATCCGCGTTGGCGCATGGCAATGGCCGCACTTAATCCGACGACCCCACCGCCCACAACAAGGATGTCTATTCGATCGTTAACGGTCACGCCGTTGTTATCCATTCACAGGGAAAAAACGAAGATTACACAATGTAACACGCCCTGTCTAACCGTTGTTGAAGAAGGATCAACGAAGGGGGAAAATGTAAATTTAAAATAGACGTGAGAACATATAAAAAAGTTGTAAACTGGACTATAGTTTAGGAGAGATAAGCTTTCTCACACGCACTTCTGGAGCACAAAAATGAAACACTTGGATGCTGAAAAAATAGCCTTTAATCACCGAATCATTATGCTAGGCTTTGGCAGCATTGGTCGGGCCCTCTTGCCACTCATCTTTGAAAAATTCGACATGCAACCCTCACAAATAACCATTTTTGATTGTTCTGGAGCAGGGAACAAGGTTGCTCAAGAATTTAATGTTTCATTTCAATTGCAAACCATCACGTCAACAAATTACATGAGCGTGATTGGCAATCAGCTTCGCGAGGGCGATTTTATTATTGATGTATCTTACGATATAGCCAGTTTAGCGATGATTGAGCTTTGTGAACAAAAAGGCGCGCTGTATATCAATACATCGACGGAGCCTTGGATAGAAGATTGGAACGATAATTTGTCGCCGGCCCTTCGAACGAACTACCAGTTGCGTGAAAACCTGATTAAACTAAAAGGTAAAACAAAGAAGACCGCTGTTGTAACGCATGGAGCGAACCCAGGTCTTGCGTCTCATTTTGTTAAACAGGGCTTGTGGAATATGGCAAAGGACAATGAACTTTGCGTCAGCATGCCTCAAGACTCATCGGGATGGGCTAACCTTGCCAAGCTTCTTGGCATCAAAGCCATACATATCGCCGAGCGCGACACACAAATTACTGAAAAATCGAAAGTGCCAGGCGAGTTTGTTAACACGTGGTCAGTGTTTGGATTAATGGACGAGGGCGTGCAACCTGCCGAGTTAGGTTGGGGTACGCATGAGAGCCATTGGCCTCACGACGCGCATGCTCATGAGACTGGGTCGCAATGTTCTATCTACTTAGCCCGCCCCAGTGCGAGCGTTCGCGTTCGCTCGTGGACGCCTAGTTTAGGTGCCTTTCATGGGTATTTGATTACGCACCCAGAGTCTATTTCAATCGCAAGTTTTTTGACGACAAGCGATAAGTCCTACCGACCAACCGTTCATTATGCCTATAGTCCTTGCCCTGATGCGACAAGCTCTATGATTGAGCTTGGGGGTAATGAATGGAGAGCTCATGAAGATGTTCGCCTCCTTTTAAATGAAATTACGGATGGTGTGGATGAGCTGGGTGTCTTATTGATGGGTAATCAAAAGGGTGCTTATTGGTTTGGATCCAATTTATCTATTCATGAAGCACGAAAACTGGCCCCTCATAATAATGCAACGAGTCTACAAGTGGTTGCGGGTATTATTTCTGGAATGATTTGGGCCGTCGATCACCCTAATGAGGGGATAGTCGAGCCTGAAGACATGGATCACGAATACATTTTGAGTCTTGCGTTACCTTATCTGGGCGCCGTTTCTGGCCACTATACCGACTGGACGCCACTTCAGAATCGAGGATTGTTGTTTGCTGAACAATTGGATCTAACGGACCCATGGCAATTTGTGAATATTCGAGTCAATTAGTCTGTCGTCAGGAATGGGCGGAAGGAATGCAATATTATGTTGATTTTGAAAAGGACGATGCATCATGGTCATGACGTTATTTGCTTTTGATCTAACAACGGATCCTCTTTACAATGAATTATTGGGTTCTTGTCTAATAAAAACAACTGAAAAAAATCATCACAAAAACCTGCCAGAAGGGTTTTGTTCTCCTATGGGTTTTTGGCTTTCTACCGTCAATGCCTTTCCTACGGCGCAAGGTCATTTCGAAATCATTATCAGCGAAACAGATTTACCCTTAAGCGAAATGAACGAGACTGAGGTCAATCAAACGGTTGTATTTAAGCAGGGCACAGAGGATGCGTTAACATTAAGGCTGAGCGCATGCCATGCGTATGTGGTTGTTAAAAAAACAACATGGGATCGCGCCCAAGAGGCAATATTGCTAGTCATTACACAATATTGGCGATTTTCGTGCATAGAAAAGCAGCTTAATCAATTCTCCATGGAGTCGAGAAAAACGCTACGCTATGCAAGCAAACCAACGGTAATCGGCTTAAAAAAAGCGGAGAGGGCGGTTAAAAACGATACGATTTTACGATCACTGATGCAAGATATGCCTTCTTTTGAAGGCCCATTGGTTGTTGCTACGCGTTATTTAAGCACTCAAGTCGCCGTTAACGTGTACTTGGAACTAAGCAAGAAATTAACGATGGAAGATTGGGCGGAGCAAATTAATGGTCATCTCGAGGCCGTGAGCACCACGTATGAGGGGATAACTGAAAAGCTATTTTACCATAAAGGCTACTTGGTAGAAATTGTACTAGAATTTATCATTGTTGTTATCCTGTTGTTGGATCTTTATTTTGGGTTTGAAATGTAACTGGTGAGAGGTGTTGTTGCGTGATTGTAGTGAATATTATTGGCGCAGGCCATGTGGGACAAACAATAGGCCATTTGCTGCTTAAAAACGCGCCAGTTCGCATTGGCGCTGTGTGTAATCGAACGGCGAAAAGTGCGTTGGATGCGATTGAATTCATAGGTGATGGTCAGTATTGCTGGTCTATTCGCGATCTGCCTCATGCTCAGCTCACGTTGATCACGACCCCGGATGATTGTATTTTAAGCGCATGCACCGAGCTCAGTGCCAATGAACACCTGAAGCCCGGGGATGTGGTGGTTCATTTTAGCGGTTCATGCTCTTCAGATAGTCTACTGCCGGTGAAACAAAAAGGGTGTCATGTGGCGAGCGTTCATCTCATGCGTAGCTTTGCACGGCCTGCGTTAAGCGTGAAAGAATACCAAGGGACGTATTGCGCGATGGAGGGGGATGCCGCGGCCCTCGACCTTATTAGTCCGTTGTTGGAGGCCATGGGTTCGATAACATACCTGATCAACAAGGAAAAAAAATCGCTTTATCACGCAGCCGGTGTTTTTGCTTCCAATTATGTTGTGACACTGTCGCAACAAGCCCTGGAATGCCTTCTTGAGGCGGGGGTGGAGCAAGGCATTGCGATGCACGTGATCACGTGCATCATGCAGAGCACGGTCTCTAATTTAGAACGAACATCATCACCCAAAGAGGCCCTGACCGGCCCTATTCAGCGGGGTGATGTTTCAACCATCGAGGGGCACTTGAAGGCGCTTTCAACGAGCCAGCAGAAGGAACTTTATTCATTGTTAGGAAAAGCGACCTTGCCATTAACCTCGCTGGATGAAGGGACGATGCGGCGGGTGGCCGATACCTTAAATTTTTCTACATGAAAGAACACTCCCCGGGACGACGAGAGTCTGAGTTTACTCGGCGTATTGTGACAGGATACGCGTAATCTGTATTTATTATATCTTATTAATTTTTAGATAGATCCATCCTAAGTACTCTCGAATGATACTTCGCTTGGCTTCGGAAAAAACACCTACTTGGTGATTGGACTCAATTTTTGATCCATCAAACGTTTTAAAAATGCGATCCCAGAAGGTGAAAACCTCTGAAAAATTATAGGTTGGTAATTGGCCATTGTGATTAGCATGGTGATGTAAGTGGTACTGCGGAATTTGAAAGTGCCGAGAAATCCAATTGACTTCGATTTCAATGTTGGCATGCTTAACTAAAGAGATTACCCAAATAACAGAGTAAAGTACCGCCACTAAGGAGGGGTCAAAACCGAACGTGGAGAACACAATCAGTTCAGGAACATAAATCAAAAAATCATCAAAGGGATTGGCTCGTACTGAAGTCATCGCTCCAAGGCGCTCAGGTAAATGGTGAAGCGAGTGAAATCGCCAAAGAAAAGCATTTGTATGCATCGAACGGTGGACCCAGTACCTAATCAAATCGACGGTAGTAAGGATAATAATGGCCTGAAAAAAAAGCGGAATTGGAAGCGTATTCGAAAGGCCAAGGTACGCTTTAATGTGATCGCCTGCCCATTCTGAAAACGGATAGATGGTCGCCAAAGCAAACAGACCACTCAAGAAATAAAAAGAAACTTCCGAAGCGATCTCTCGCCACAGAATGCCCTTTTTGTTGATGTAGTTCCATTGAGAATTCCTCGGCACTAAAAACTCTAATGCAATCAGAAACAAAGCGACGCCTCCGTAAGTGTACTCAATCCATTCAGGTGAACTGAATCCTTTTTTCCAAAGAATATAGTCCGTCGTTAATACCGATAAAATTATGAAAGGAAAAAGGTATCGTTTCATTTTTTCTCGAACAAGCATTTTAAAAGTTAAAGCGTCTTCGCTTTGATGATTTTCAGAATTTATTTCATTCATATTCCACCATCCTTATAAATGAAGGGTCGAATCGTTTGTGAGACGTCGTAGTTTTTCAAAAGAAGATCAGGTGCCGTCATAACTAACATATAATTTGGCGAGCCTCTTCTTCCAATAGAAACATCATGCTGTGCAGCTCGGACTCGAAGCCGATTATAGACCTGCTCATCTAATTTTCTAACACTAATGTTTGCCATGATCTGCCCAATGTTAGTCGCCCTATTTAAATGATAACGCATGAAAGCATTTCTATCGAGCTCCAACAACGCCATCATACTTATTGATTAAAGAGCGAGCAGAACGGTCAGATCGCTAATTAAACACTGTAAGGTAGCGAAGAGCGCCATAGCTTTGTCCACACGCTCCGAAGGGCCAACCACATCCCTCATTAGCGGGTTTTGGTTATTATTAATAAGCCCGTTATTGTGAGCAGTTAGACTGCATCTGAAAAACGCGCTGCACTCACTTATCCCAGCACCAATAGACCGTCATTGCGAACGCGAGTGAAGCAACCCAGGCAGTTTGGAGCCATCTTATTGCGCCCCATTCTCCACGTCTGCAGCGCCCCTGCTTGTTTATTACGAGCAATGCGAGGAGATGCTCACCGCGATCGAGCGCGAAAAGCAAATTAAAGCGGGATCAAGAAAAAAGAAATTGACACAGATCGAACGCATTAACCCTCAGTGGGTCGATCTGTATGTTACGTTACTAACACCCGATTAAAATCCAAGCGTTCAAGTGTGGTGAATGGAGTGCAATAAGATGGTTCCAAACTGCCTGGGTTGCTTCACTCGCGTTCGCAATGACGGTCTATTAATGCGGGGCTAAGTTAGCTTAGTGCGTTTTTCAGATGCTGTCTAACTGCTCACAATCACCAAAATTACGCGTATTGCGCACGATCTTTATCTATTTTTTTAGCTAATTTAATTAGGGTCTGTTGACATTTGATCCCACGTATTTCTCTATGGATTGAAATCCCACCAGCCATTATAGACAGAGCAATCAGTAACCTCGGTAATTGCTACCAAATGGTTTTGTCCTCGCTCATTTTATCAAAAAATCTTGCATTTCAAACGGGTTAATTAATGTTAACTCACAATCACTAAAGTCACGTGTATTTCGCGTGGCTAAACTCATTTGGTTGGCTCTGGTCATCGCGGCTATTTGTCCATCGAGAACACCCAGTGGATGACCTATTGTTTTCCTGTGCCCCATTAATTGCCCATAAAAATGCGCAGCTGCTTCATCAAAAACTAAAATTCGGTGTTTAAAAGCACGGGTGAGTACACGATCAAATGCTTCTTTAAGAAGGATTCGACGCCTACTGTCTGGCAGCACACCCAGACCATACATTATTTCTGCAATCGTAATTGACGTTGTGAAGAGCGCCATTGCATCTTGTTGATCTATCCAGGTAATAACACGTGGATCAGGTGCGGTTTTCATGAGCTCGGAGATAATGTTTGTGTCGAGTATGATCATTCGTTAAAATCCATTGGATTATGAGGAATGCCGCGTTGGTTCGGTCGCTCTAAATCAATGCCATGATTCGGTCCAAAATTTTCTCGAAATACGTCGCTCATTCTCGCGGGAACTGAAACAACTTGAGAAATAATTTGGCGAGCCTCTTCTTCCATAGAAACACCATGCTGTGCAGCTCGAATTCGAAGCCGATTATAGACCTGCTCATCCAATTTTCTAACACTAATGTTTGCCATGATCTATCCAATGTTAGTAGCCCTACTTAAATGATAGCATATGATAGCATTGATACCGAGCGCCATCGCACGTATTGATTAAAGAGCGAATAGAACGGCTAGGCCAGATCGCTCCAGCCGAGACTCATCGTGCAGTGGACAAGACAGAGAGAGTTGATTTTTAGTCGTTTATAAGCGACAATTAAGGATGAGAGAAATAAAAAATCGAATTATACGTAACTACATCACACCATCAGGGGCTATTCCTTTTGAAGAGTGGATGAGCGGGCTTAAAGATCCAGTGACTCGCTATCGAATAAAAACACGATTGGACAGAGTCGAAAAGGGTAATTATGGCGATCATAGGTCTGTTGGCGATGGGGTATGGGAGTTAAAATTTGATTTCGGTTCTGGGTATCGTCTCTATTTTGTAGAAGAAGGTGATGTCATTGTTATTTTGTTATGTGGCGGTGATAAAAGCACTCAAACAAAAGACATTAAGACCGCCAAAATGTATTGGCAGGAATTGTTGGAGAAAAATCATGGATAAAGATAGTTTAATTAAACATACAGCAAGTTATCATGATTATCTTATATCTTCTTTAAAAGACCCTAATGAAGCGTACGGGTATTTACACGTTGCGATAGAAGAATATCAGTTAGATAATGATGCGGAAGCACTACTTGTTGCCTTAAGAAATATTGCAGAGGCACAAGGTGGTATGACGGAACTTGCTCGTAAGACACATTTAAATCGACAGAATTTATATAATATTCTATCAAAAAAAGGCAACCCAAGATTGGATACTTTTGGGATCCTCCTTAAAGGATTAGGTTTTAAATTAACGATTGAGCGGGATAACCCACCCGCCGTATAAGACCCATCACCTCGACCTTAACGTGAAGAATAGAAGCGTCGGTGAAGACCGGTTCCTCACTCAAAAACGCGCTGAACTAACTTATCTTCAGCACCAATAGCCCGTCATTGCGAACGCGAGTGAAGCAACCCAGGCAGTTTGGAGCCATCTTATTGCGTCCCATTCTCCACGTCTGCAGCGCCCCTGCTTATTAGGCGACAATTATCTTAACCGGTTGACGACAATTAGGATTGCCGGTCTTAACTAGCTATTGTTAATGGACATGGATCACCGATGGAGTGTGACAATGTCCGGTCAATGGCTTACGTCAAAGCAGGTGGAGATATATATGAACGCCAGAAAGGAAGGCAAGACACAAGCGGTCAGTGCTGCTAAAGCTGGAATCAGCGAACGCCGCGGCCGAGACGTTGAAAAAGGGCAGCGCATTGATCCATGTACACAGCAGCGCACTTGGCGTACTCGCGCGGATCCATTTGAGGCGGTCTGGATAAGTGAGATTGAGCCTATGTTGCAGCGGAGCCCGGCACTTTCCCCGCTGACCTTGCTTGAACACTTACAATCAACCCATGGTGGAGAAACCTTCCCGGATAAATTGCTTCGTACCTTGCAGCGTCGCGTAAAACGTTGGTTGCATCAAGAAGGCCCCGCACGCGAGGTGGTGTTTAGACAAGAGCATGAGCCAGGTTATACGGGTTTATCTGACTTTACCGAACTGAAAGGAATTACGGTAACGGTACAAGGCAAGCCATTGCATCACCTTTTGTATCATTTTCGTGTCATCTATTCAGGCTGGAGCTATTTAAAAGTCATTATTGGTGGTGAGTCATATACCGCCTTGGCAGAAGGACTTCAAAACGCATTATGGTGCCTCGGCGGCTCGCCTAAAGAACATCGAACGGACAGCTTATCCGCAGCATTTAAAAATCTCTCAGCAGATGATAAAGATGATCAGACCCAACGATACCATGATTTTTGTATTTATTATGGCATGACTCCAACCCGCAATAACCGGGGTGTATCGCATGAAAATGGAGGCATTGAATCACCACATGGGCATCTGAAACGTCGCATTAAGCAAGCCTTTTTATTACGTGGATCATATGATTTTGATTCCGTTGAGGCCTACCAATGCTGGATAGAACAAATTGTTAGCCAGCATAACCGTCGAAATGCAAAAGCCGCTGATATTGAAAAGCTAGCCTTACAACCATTGCCATCATACAAAACGGCAGATTATACCGTGTTGCCAGTAAAGGTGAGCAGCTCAAGCACCATCCGGGTTAGAGCTTCACTGTATACTGTTCCATCGCGCTTGATGGGCGCATGCCTACAAGTCCATTTGTATCACGATAGTTTATCCTGCTATTTGGGTGGTACGTTGGTCGCCAAGCTATGTCGGGTCTACTCTCAAGCAAAGAGCCATCGGGCAAGAAACATCGACTATAGACACGTGATTGATAGCTTGGTTAAAAAGCCAATGGCCTTTTTTAGCTCTCAACTCCGTGATGACTTGCTGCCAAACGCCCAGTACAGGCAAATATGGCAAGCGTTGGCATCACGCATGTCCTCGCGAGATGCATCCCGTCTCATAGTGGGGCTTCTCTACCTTGCAGCGACTGCCGATTGTGAAGCAGCGCTTGGTGAGGCCGTTGCAGCAGAGCTATTATCAGGAAAGATCCCCGTATTGAGTGAGTTAAAAGAACGCTGGGGCATCGCGTCCGCCCAGCAATGTCCGATAGTGGATGTTATTCAACATACCTTAGAATCGTATAACTCGTTAATCCCTATGGGATGGGAGGTGCATCATGCCGTCCATTGAAACAATACCATTCTTGGTGAAGCAATTGCGATTACCTGCTATTGCCAGCCACTGGCGCGAGCGTACTCAACTCGCCGAGACAGCGCATGCTAGCTATGGAGAGTATTTGGCTGATTTACTGGAGCTGGAGTTTACGCTGCGTGAACAAAATCGGCTGGATCGTTCATATCGTAATTCAAAGTTGCCTACAGGAAAGAACATGGCTAACTTTGCCTTTCATCAGGCAAAATCCGTTAATCAAGCCCAAATTCAAGGCTTGGCAGAAGATCCATCATGGGTTAATGATGCCCAGAATTTAGTACTGCTTGGCCCATCCGGTGTTGGGAAAACACACCTTGCAGCCGCGATTGCATATGGGCTGCTTGAGCAAGGTATGAAGGTGTTTTTCTCGTCGACGACCATGCTGGTGCAGACACTGCAGCAAGCTAAAGCCGAACTTAAGTTAAAGCAGGCGTTGGAGCGATTGGATCGGTTTGATTTATTGATCCTTGATGACATAGGTTATGTCAAAAAATCAGAACAGGAAACGTCTGTGCTATTCGAGCTCATTGCCCATCGCTATGAGTATCGTAGTCTGCTTATAACGGCTAATCAGCCGTTTGGTGACTGGGATACGCTGTTTCCAGATAAAATTATGGCTGTGGCCGCTATCGACAGGGTTGTGCACCATGCCACTATAATCAAAGTTGATGGTGAAAGTTATTACTTTTGCTAGACAGAAAAATATGGGAGTGGGTTCAGGAGGTCAAGGCAGTTAATTTAATGATCGGGAACCGGCAATCATAATTGTCGCGAACCGGAAATGATAGTTGACGTTTAACACCTGCTTGTAATAACGTCGTAAACAACTAAAATAGACCTCGACTCAGGAAGCGGTCAAAAGGAAATCCAACCATCGAACGCATGAAAGTATTTCTATCGAGCTCCAACAACGCCACCATACTTTTTGGTTAAAAAGCGAGCAGAACGGTCAGGTCGCTAATAATCCACCTCGCGTGATATACATATGTATGTTTTGCGAGGTGGATTGAAGTTAATTTTGACTCGCGAAACATACATATGTATATCACGCGAGGCATTTAATCAAACGCTGTAAGGCAGCGAAAAGCGCCATAGCTTTGCTTGCTTGACTGTACGGCATTTTGCCGTATAATTAAATCAAGAGGACCAACATAGGTGACCATTATGGGGCAACCAGCAATTAAACATAGCCAGGATGTAGAGCGGCTTGAAGCACGAATTAGTGCGGACAAAAAGAATGTACTCAAAAACGCAGCTGAATTATCTGGTCGCACACTGACCGACTTCGTTATTAACGCAGCATACGACGCAGCCGTTCGTGTCATACAAGAGTATCAGCAACTACATTTGACAGCGGTTGATCGTGATGTTTTTATTCAAGCATTGTTAAATCCAACGAAAGCATCAAATAATCTATTGAGAGCGGTCGATCAGTACAAGAAGGACGTTGAATTTAAATGACCGCGACAAGCGCACCTTCACCTAAATATCGAATCGAGCAGTTAGGTAAGAAACATCATAAAAATTTGTTTTCTTGTGGAACTGAAGCACTGGATCAATATCTTAAAATACAAGCCAGTCAAGATATTAAAAAGAATGTTGCAATTACATATGTATTATCACAACTTGATTCTGACCATGTTTCAGGATTTTATACTATTTCATCCATTGGAATATTCCCTGGCGAGTTACCCCCGGAGTTAGCCAAAAAATTACCAAGATATCCAGTTTTACCTGGAATATTATTGGGACGATTAGCCGTAGATGAAAACATGAAGGGTAAAAAGAT
>CANISA010000019.1 GCA_947470005.1 Legionellaceae bacterium
AAGGTGACGAAACGTTCTTTTTGTGAAAACAACGTCCATAACGACTTTAATTTGCCCTGATTTTTTCGTCGTTCTCAAAAAATGGGCTCTGTCGCCTTTCTAGCTGGTCCGTTTATGCATAAATTTCGGGCACGGTTCAGATCCAGTGGACACCCGGCCTGTTTTAAGTAGCAATTTTTGAGAGCAGTCATCGACCAGCAAGCTGGTTGATGATACATAGTTTATCGTCAAAAAAAATAAGGATCATGAACAACTGGTAGTGGGTTTAATTGGTCACATGAATTTGTCTGAAGCCCAGTACACTCCTGGATTTCGGCGTATCACTCTCGAATAATCTAAACTCATATTCTTTGGGGTGATAAAATGGCTGGACGTCAACATCCTCGGGGGATCCCGACTCAATTAAGTATCGAACAGTTCGAGCAATTTGTCTTGCCACACTTAATCGTTGGCACCAGAGGTCCGACACCAAAGCTGTCCTTGTACAAGTCATTCAGTTATATTTTGAAACTGTTATATACGGGGTGTCAGTGGAAGGAACTACCGATTGACAAAGATAACGTTGGGCTTCCTGAGATTCACTACACACGTATTTATAGTGTTTTTAGGCGATGGGAGTCGGCCGGTTGTATGCGTGCTATTTTTGCAGAGCGTTTTCAAACCATTGAACGTGTTTTTGCTTGGGAGGACAAGTTCCGTCGTTTACTGCTACGGTTTGATCGCTTAAGCAAGTTACATTACGCGTTTAAAACACTGGCTTACACAATGATTAATTTACGGCATTTTTGCTAAAATTAATTTTTAGAATACTGATCTATTGTAGTTTTGATGGGTTCACATCAGAGTTTTCTTCGCTTAAAAATTCCATTTTTAGAAACCCACTACCAGTTCCTTGGCATAAAAAAAGTAACTCCCCAGGTACGTCATCCTGAAAGCGGCCTAGCTGCTTGAAGGATCTCCATGGAATTGCAGTGTGCCACATTTCGGAGATCCTTCGCTAAAGCTCAGGATGACGTACCTGGGGAGATACTAAAAAAAGGCGCCCACCAGGGACGCCCAGTACATATTAAATGCCTATTTTCGTGCAACAATCTCAACGTTCAATGTACCCACCACATCACTGGGCAGATGAAGTTCAATTTGATACAGACCTACGGCATGCAATGGTCCGTCAAGCAGAACGATTTCACGCTTACTGACTTCAATCGACTGCGCCATCAATGCTTCTTTGATCTCGCTCACACCCACTGATCCATACAGTTTGCCTTCATCACTGGCTTGAGCAGAAATCACAATCGTTAAATCACTCAACGTAGCTGCACGTTGTTGTGATGTCGCGACCGATTGTTGTGCTTTTTTCTCAAGTTCTGCACGTCGCTCTTCGAACAAACCGATGTTTTTCTCTGTTGCAAACACAGCTTTATTTTGAGGAATCAGGAAATTGCGAGCATACCCTGGCTTAACCTCAACCGTTTCACCTAAGATTCCCAAATGTCTCACTTTTTCTAATAAAATCACTTGCATCTTAAAAACCCCTTACGTTGTCTTACCTGCACTCGGTGACAGGTATAACCGAAAATTAAATAAACTATCCAACGCCCCCAACAAAACATAAAGAGGCATAACCAACAGCGGAAATAGTATAAAAGGCACCATCAACAACACGAAAACTCTCAGTGGTTTCATTTTTATTAACACATGCGCACTAAAACTCAAGCCTGCAAGTATAAAATAAAATAAAATCAGTGGTAAACTATTCATGGCTAACAGATGTTCTTGATAAGCGGCCAAACACAATAGAACCAAAACGATCACACTCTGCTTGTCGCCGCGAAAGTTCAACATTTCTTGTTGAAACCCTCCGGGATAATAGAGCTGAGATTGAAGCGATCGCGCGAACATCACCGGTGACAAGATTGTTCCAAAAAAACAAACAGCCTGAAAACCGAGTAAGTAATTCGAAAAAACAAACGATCGTATCTTTTGCTCCTCCCACAATCCCAACGCGATGCGCCCAGAGTCCGTCTCTTTAAGCACTGCCTGTAAATACACATACTGTGCATCAATCAATTCAGGTGCGAATAAGTGCAGTGAAAAAGCCCCTAACACAATGAAAACGAAGAAAACGAAAGCAATCGCTTTCCAGCTACTGGTTGATCGCAACACACAGGTGGCTACATAACAGGGTAAAACACGAGCACACGCATCAATCAACGCCACAGCCAACACCGTTGACATCAATGACACCAATATATGCGCGGTCAGTGCGGGGATGAGCAGCAAGCCGCCTTGCTTCCAGCCTTTTCGCAAGGTTACCAATGACAAAATAGTCATTGATGCCCATGCGGCATAAGGTAGAAGCATCAAAACAACAACCAGAATGAGCGCGTACCGATCATTGTCCAGTACACGCAGAGCCTGATTTTTGATCAATCCATCCCGCATATTCATGTTTACTTATGGCTATCGCAATAAGGCATCAGCGCAAGAAAACGTGACAATTTAATCGCGTTGGACACTTGACGCTGCATGCGCGCAGGGATCCCTGTGATTCGACAAGGTATAATTTTGCCTGTTTCACTGATGTAATTTTTTAATAAATTAACATCTTTGTAATCGACTTCATTTCCACCATCAGTGGTTGGGCGACACATTTTTTTTCGACGAAAATATGCTGACATATCTGTTCTCCTATTGAGCATCTCGTGTGGTTTCTTTTTCTTTCTTCATCATGATCGATTCGATAGTAATCGCTTCTTTACGCTGAAGAATCAAATTTCTTAGAATGGCATCGTTGAATTTAAACGCTGTTTTTAATTCATCCAAGGCAACCTGAGAGCACTCAATATTCATCAGAATATAATGCGCTTTATGCAAATCATTGACCGGATAAGCCAGTTGACGACGTCCCCAGTCCTCTTTCCGATGTACTTTACCTTCATGCTTCACGATCATCGCTTCATAGCGCTCAACCATAGCCGGGACTTGCTCACTTTGATCGGGGTGTGCAAGAAACACAACTTCATAGTGTCTCATATAATAAAATCTCCTTGTGGATTGGAGCCTTCGCGAATACACTTCGTCGTAAGGCAAGGTTTTTGAAAAAAACACCGACATGGTAACTGATTTATGAACAAGGGGCAATGCGCAAAGCACTATGAGTATTCTGTCGTTAAATAATGTAAGTTTGAAGTTAGCTGACAACGTTGTTCTACAGCATGTTGATTGGCAAATTCAACCTAAAGATCGAATCGCCCTTGTCGGCCGTAATGGCGCAGGGAAATCAACACTTATCAACCTGTTGCAAGGTGATCTCACGCCAGACAGTGGCCACATTCAAAAAGAAGGTGGCTTACGTATTGCAGGGCTTACCCAAGACGTACCGGTCAGTATCAACGAAACCGTGTACCATTTTTTGGTCAAGCACTTAGGTGATGTGGGTGAGGTACTAGCGACCTACCGAGAGGCATCCATCCAAGGCGATTTTGATGTGATGGCCAAGTGCGAGCAACAAATAGATGCCTCGCACGCGTGGGAACTTCTTCCGCGCGTGGAAACCATGGCGACGCGCTTAGACTTACCTGCTGATGCACTGATGAATAGCCTTTCGGGGGGGATGCGCCGTCGTGTGCTCCTGGCCTCTGCTCTGCTCGCTGAAGCCGACCTGTTGTTATTGGATGAACCAACCAATCATCTCGACGTAGACGCCATAGAGTGGCTCGAATCGTATTTAAATAATTACCCTGGCAGTATCTTGGTGGTCACGCATGATCGCCAATTTTTATCGAAAATTGCCAATCGCATTGTAGAAATCGATCGCGGGAACTTGCATTGCCATGATTGTAATTATGAAACGTATTTGGACCGACGCGAGGCCATCCGTCTTTCTGAACAAAAAATAGACAGTTTATTTGATAAACGATTAAAAGAAGAAGAAGTCTGGATACGCCAAGGCGTTCAAGCGCGCCGCACTCGAAATGAAGGGCGTGTGCGGCGATTGGAAGCCATGCGCGAAGACCACCGTCAACGGCGCAATCAACAAGGCAAAGTCAAAACAATTGCGCTCCAAGCCTCTTATTCAGGAAAAACAGTCATTGAAGCAGACAACATCAGCTACACCGTCAATGGCCAACCCTTGATCCGTGATTTTTCATTTTTACTCACGCGTGGCGATAAAGTAGGAATTATCGGACCCAACGGCTGTGGTAAAACAACGTTGATCCGGTTGCTCCTGGGTGAATTAGCACCAGACTCAGGCTCCGTACGCCAAGGCACATCCTTAGAAATTGGTTATTTTGACCAATTACGTCGTCAACTCGATGAAAAACAAACCGTCATGGCCAATGTCGCCGATGGCGCAGATTATGTCACCATCAATGGCAATAAAAAACACGTCGCATCCTATCTTCGTGAGTTTCTATTTGCCCCAGAGCGTTTTAATCAGCCGGTTTTTTCGTTGTCTGGCGGCGAGCGCAACCGATTATTATTGGCTAAATTACTGGCTAAGCCCATTAATCTATTAGTCATGGATGAACCAACAAACGATTTAGACATTGAAACGCTCGAATTATTAGAATCCATGCTGATGGATTATCCCGGTACCTTGCTCTTGATAAGCCATGATCGCGAATTCATCAATCACATCGTCAGCAGTGTCTTGGTGTTCGAAGGGGATGGCCATATCAATGAGTTCGTGGGTGGCTATGACGATTACCGCACGCACAAAAAGCTACAGCAAAACACAGTCACTGCAACACCTGCAACACAACGCGGGCGCCAACCTAACGTGGTGAAACTAAGCTATAACGAGCAACGCGAGCTTCTGCAATTACCTCAGCAAATCGAACAATTGGAAGAACAGATTAAAGCCTTGCATCAAGACATGGCTTTGCCTGAATTTTATGAACAAACACCGCAAGACAGAGTACGTTTTACCACGAATCTGGCAGCGCAAGAGTCAGCTCTGTCGCAAAGTTATGCGCGATGGGAAGCCTTAGAAGAGAAAAAGCTGAATAGCAAATAGATCATTAAATGCTCATCATTGGAGTATATGGTCATCAGGTGTGTCTCTAAAAAGCTTACTTAAAAAATGGTTGCCATCCCCGCAGTTTGCGGATAATAAAATGACAAGTTTTTGATATTCAACCTCCCAAAAACTAAAAGCGCTCATAGAGCATGAAAAGGAGCCGTGGGCTACAGCGATGACGAGACTATTACGAGTTGCTCTTCGTTGTCGTCATTTTCATGGTCTAAATGAGTTAGAGATTGTGCCAATGATTGGAGATCCCTCACTTCGTTCGGGATGACGTGGGATGTTACGATTGTACATTGGTGGGCACGTCGCTTTCGCTTCTTTGCCCACCCTACATCCGAGTATTTTTCAGGTTATTAGCTGACCTTATTTCTTTTTCTTTGGCAAATACAAGTCAGTGATCGTCCCTTCGAACATTTCAGCCGCGAGAGCCACTGTTTCTGACAGCGTAGGGTGCGGGTGGATGGTCAGTGCTATGTCTTCTACATCACATGACATCTCGATGGCTAGCGTAGTTTCTGCAATCAAATCACCTGCGTTTATCCCGACAATCCCGGCACCTAAGAGGCGTTTGCTCGTGGGGCAAAACAGGAGTTTAGTCATTCCTTCTTCACGGCCCATGCTTAGCGCGCGGCCACTGGCGGCCCAAGGGAAGACTGCTTTTTCGTAAGTAATACCCTGTGCTTTTGCGTCTTTTTCGGTAAGCCCGACCCATGCCAACTCGGGATTAGTATAAGCGACATTGGCGATGCATTTAGGATCAAAATAATGCTTCATGCCTGCAATCACTTCTGCCGCAACTTTTCCTTCTGGAATGGCTTTGTGAGCCAACATCGGCTGTCCGACCACATCCCCTATCGCGAAAATATGAGGAACGTTGGTTCGCATTTGCTTATCAACGGAAATAAATCCACGCGCATCAACCAGGACACCGGCTTTTTCTGCAGCAACAGTGCCCCCATTCGGTTTCCGTCCAACGGCCACCAGCACTTGCTGAAAGCTGAGCGGTTTATCTGTTGCATGCTCCCCTTCCATCGAGACATAAATACCGTCTTTTTTTGCATCCATCGCGGTGACTTTCGTTTTCAGCAAAAATTTAACGCCTTGTTTTATCAGCCTTTTTTGTAACACTTGAACCAGGTCTAAATCTGCGCCCGGGATCAATTGATCCATGAACTCAACCACCGTCACGTCAACACCAAGGGCTGCATAAACCGTTGCCATCTCCAAACCAATGATGCCACCACCCAACACCAATAAGTTCCCTTTAATATCGTTTAATTCCAGCGCGCCGGTTGAACTGAAAATACGTTTATCTTCGGGAATAAACGGCAAGCTAACCGACTCACTGCCAACCGCAATGATAGCATGCTCAAAGTCAACCTGAATGGCGCCATCTTTTGTGTCCACGGTCAATTGATTGGGCGTACTAAATTGCGCAGTGCCCGTCACACGCTCCACTTGACGCTGTTTGGCGAGGGCATTCAAACCACCCGTTAATTTTTTAACAATACTATTTTTCCAGCCCACTATTTTTTGATTATCTAGGGTGCAAGGACCAAATTGAACACCAAGTGCTGCCACCTCATGCGCTTCATCCAAAACTTTAGCAACATGCAGCAACGCTTTGGAGGGGATGCAACCCACATTTAAACAAACGCCGCCCAAGGTATCAAAACGCTCAATCAAAACAACTCGTTTGCCTAAGTCTGCTGCACGAAAAGCAGCGGTGTACCCACCAGGACCACTTCCAATCACCACCACGTCTGTTTTGATTTGCTTTGTCATCTGTTGCCTCAATCTTCAATAAAAATAAAAAAAATAAAAAATTCACTTACAACAAAATTCGTCGAAGATCACTTAACCCTTCGCTCACGTAACGTGTAAAGCGAGCGGCTTGTGCCCCATCAATGACTCGATGGTCGTAGGAGAGCGACAAGGGCAACATCAGGCGTGCTACAAACGTACTCCCCTCGTACACCGGCTTCATCGACGCGCGTGATAAACCAAGAATAGCAACTTCTGGGCTATTTACGATGGGCGTAAAGGCTGTTCCCCCAATTCCACCCAGACTCGAAATAGTAAAGCAGCCACCGGTCATATCATTTGGCATCAAGCCTTTTTCGCGCGCTTTCACGCTGAGTCGAGCCATTTCTCCTGCTATCTCGCCCACGGACAACTGATTCACATCTTTAATCACGGGTACCACCAACCCATTGGGTGTTTCGACAGCAATACCCAGATGACAATACTGCTTGTAAACCAGATTCTCACCCGTGGCATCGAGCGAGGCATTAAACATTGGAAACACAGCAAGTGCCTTGCTCACGACCTTGCACACAAACGCGAGCATCGTCAATTTATAGCCTGCCTGGAGTGCTCGCGCACTTTCCGCTTGCCTAAATGCTTCAAGATCCGTGATGTCCGCTTCATCAAATTGCGTCACATGCGGAATGGTCACCCAGGAGCGATGAACATTGACCCCAGTAAGGCGTTTTATTTTATGAAGTGGCTTTAGCTCAATCGGACCAAATTGACTAAAATCAATGATCGGAGCAGAAGAAACCGAGACGCCAGATGCACTCGCAGGGCGTGATAATCGCTCTTTGATAAATTGCTCAAGATCCTCTTTGCTCACACGTGATTTTCGCCCAGAACCGAGGACCTCTGCTAAATTAACGCCGAGTTGATGAGCGAGTCGACGCACAGCAGGCCCCGCAGATAGAGTAGCCAGGGGTGAGGCTGACGGCAACTCGGTTGCCGCAACGACCGGCTTATCTAATAATGCTTTGGAGGGAGCTGGTGTTTCAACCGAAGCAGGCTCAGGCGTCGATGCTTTTTTTTCTGATGAGGCAATATCGGCTTTCTCTGGGGATAACATCAAAATTAAATCCCCCTCAGCAACTTTGTCACCGACCTTCATCCGAATCGAACGAACAATGCCTGCCATGGGTGACGGAATCTCCATGCTCGCTTTATCCGACTCCAGGGTCAGCAATGACGTATCTTTGCTGACCACATCGCCTTCTTTCACCAGGATTTCAATCACATCGACGCCACTGGCACCACCCATGTCTGGAATTTTAATTTCTTGTTCAACAGGCATTTATCTCTCTCTCAGTGTGTCACGGGATCTGGTTTTTGAGGATCAATGCCGTAGCGATTGATGGCATCGGCAACCACTGACTTTGGTAACTCGCCTGCCTCCGCCAACGCATCAAGCGCCGCTAACACGATAAACTTCGCATCAACTTCAAAGAAGTGCCTCAGCTTAACGCGTGTGTCACTACGACCATACCCATCCGTTCCAAGCGTCACATAAGGCGCGCTTACAAAGGGACGTATTTGATCGGCATACAACCGCATGTAATCCGTCGCCGCAATCACCGGCCCTTTTCGTCCCGACAGTTGCTGGCTCACGTACGTTTGAGCATTTACTTCATTCGGATTCAACCGATTTGAACGCTCGACCGCTAACCCGTCACGACGAAGTTCCGTGAAACTGGTCACGCTCCATTGATCAGAAGAGACAGAAAAATCCTCTTTCAGCAAACGGGCAGCTTCCCTGACTTCTCGTAAAATGGCGCCTGAACCCAGTAATTGCACATGATGCTTCAATGGTTTTTTGGTTTCTTGCAGCAAGTACATCCCCTTAAGGATTCCCACTTCAGCCCCCGCTGGCATATCTGGGTGCGTGTAGTTTTCATTCATCACGGTTACATAATAAAATACATTCTCTTGGCATTCATACATCCGATGCAGCCCGTGTTGAATGATCACAGCTAATTCATACGCATACGTAGGATCGTAGGATACACAATTGGGTATGGTTGATGACATCAAGTGACTATGGCCATCTTGATGTTGCAAGCCCTCGCCTGCCAGGGTGGTACGCCCCGCGGTAGCCCCTAAGAGGAAGCCACGCGCCTGCATGTCGCCCGCAGCCCAAGCGAGATCGCCTATCCGTTGAAATCCAAACATAGAATAGTATATATAAAACGGGAGCATCGCGAGTTTGTTTGTGCTATACGATGTTGCGGCCGCCATCCACGAGCAAAATGCGCCCGCTTCATTGATCCCTTCTTCTAAAATTTGACCGTCCTTCGCTTCTCGATAGTACATGACTTGCTCATGATCCACCGGTGTATACAATTGGCCCACGGGAGAATAAATTCCGATTTGTCGAAATAACCCTTCCATTCCAAACGTACGACACTCATCCGGCACAATCGGAACAATCCGCTTGCCGATGGACTTGTCCTTGAGTAACGCCGTCAAAATACGAACAAAGGCCATCGTCGTTGAAATTTCACGATCGCCGAGGCCGTGGGTCACCGACGCATACGCCGTTAAATCAGGGAAAATTAAGGGCTCATAGTCAACGCTTCGTACCGGCAAATACCCACCCAAAGCTTCACGTTGTTTACGCAAATATTGAATTTCCGGGCTATCTTCTGGGGGGCGATAAAAAGGAATCTCACTGATATCTTCATCTGAAATAGGAATGCTGAACCGATCGCGAAACGCGCGCAAGTGCTCTACGCTCATTTTCTTTTGCTGATGCGTGATATTCATTCCTTCCCCTGCCGCACCCATGCCATATCCTTTCACGGTTTTAGCTAGAATAACGGTGGGGCTCCCCTCATGGGCTACGGCTGCAGCGTAGGCGGCATACACTTTTTGTGCGTCATGCCCGCCCCGATTCAATCGCCAAATTTCATCATCAGATAGATGCTCAACCATTTTCTTCAGCTCAGGGTATTGCCCAAAGAAATGTTTGCGCACATAGGCGCCATCGTTGGTTTTGTACCCTTGGTAATCGCCATCAACGCATTCTTGCATACGTTTTTGCATCAACCCTTGGGTGTCTAGCGTAAACAACGGATCCCAGCGTCCACCCCAAACCACCTTGATCACGTTCCATCCGGCACCTCGAAAGACGCCCTCTAATTCTTGAATAATTTTCCCATTGCCTCGTACCGGACCATCTAAACGTTGCAGATTGCAATTGACCACAAAAATAAGGTTATCTAGTTTTTCACGCGCAGCAATGGAAAGCGCACCCACAGACTCAGGCTCATCCATTTCACCATCACCAAGAAACGCCCAAACTTTGCGGCCTTCGAGTTGAACCAAACCACGATGCTCGAGGTATTTTAGAAAACGGGCCTGATAAATAGCCTGCAACGGCCCAAGCCCCATCGAGACGGTTGGAAACTGCCAAAAATTGCCCATGAGCCAAGGATGCGGGTAAGACGACAAGCCGTCCACCTCCACTTCTTGCCGAAAATGACCGAGCTGTTCTTCCGAAAGCCTTCCTTCAAGAAAAGCACGCGCATAAATCCCAGGAGAACAGTGCCCCTGAATGTACAACAGATCACCGGCATGCTCGCCATTGGGACCTTTGAAGAAATGATTAAATCCTGTTTCATATAACGTTGATGCTGAAGCGTAAGACGCGATATGCCCACCCAATTCAGGCGAATATTTACCCCCACGCAACACCATCGCCACGGCATTCCAACGAATAAGCGCACTGATTCGTTGTTGAAGGCCTTGATCAGGCGGCATTAATTTTTCTTCATAGGTTTTAATGGTGTTTCGATAGGGCGTATGAATCGTATTAGGTAATGCAATACCTGTAGAACTGGCTTGATTTAAGAGCTCTTGAATTAAAAAAGAAGCGCGCTCACTCCCATCAGTGGCAACCACTGCCTGCAATGCATCCAACCATTCACGTGTCTCAATTGGATCAATATCTTTAACATTTTCATTTACCATACCCATTTTTCCCATCTATGTTTGGTGAGCATTAACAGCACATTGGTGCGACTTGCAGACGTTTGTGAACATCACCCGAGCACGCTTCAACGCACACACGGTAGTCAGCAGGGCAATCACAACTCGATTTTTTGCATTGTAGTGGATCATGATAAGATTGCAACCGATGGACAATGGTTTTTCCCTGTACACATCGCTCATGGCGGTATTGCATATAATGCGCCGTGGCCTCTTGATTGGCTTGCTTAGCACAGGTCTTGCACGAATCAACGCACGTATCCTGACACTGATCAAAACGCTGTTGGCACGCCATCCTGCACACTTTTTTCTCTTCTGGTGACACCGTTGTGCCCAGGTGATTAACGCATCCTGACAGCAACAAAACGGCACAGATCAATCGCATAAACACATGGATCATGACTTAATCCTTACGCATGTTATCCGACAAAGACATCGGCGTTGGGTATTTTAGTACCACCACATAAGATGACACGATGAACGTCAAGATCGTTGTCGCTTGAATCAGGTTGGACGCCACATCAGAAATCAGCTTTGTACTCAACGCAATGCTTGCAACCAGCAACGAGAACTCACTGGCCTGACCAAGACGGATCCCCACTTCTTTCGCCACTGATTTTTTTTCACCCGCTTTAACAAAAAGAAAATGAAAACAGAGCGGTTTAAAGACTAACATGAGCACCGCCAAAATACAGGCCGGGATCACCACTTGTGCGGCGTAACTAAAATTAAAGGTTGCTCCCACCGCAAAGAAAAACATCACCAAGAAAAAATCACGCAACGGCTTAAGGCTTTCAGCAATAAACAATGAAATAGGGCTCGATGCCAATGCAACCCCCGCAACAAACGCGCCAATGTCTTCCGATAAACCTAACCGGTTGGCCAACATCGATAAACTAAGACACCAACCAATGGATAACAGAAACACATACTCTTGGGTGCGATCAAAACGCGCC